>CAYRYZ010000005.1:0-43053 GCA_964428745.1 uncultured bacterium
TACCATTTGTATTTGTATTTAGAAGCCAACTAAAACGTGTCGTGGATTTGACTGTAACACCAGTCGTTCTTTGAATCCCACCAGCATCGGTTTGCATATACTGATTTTCAATTCGAATATATTCCATTAATCCTCTCCATCCAGGATTAAGTCCTCCTAATCTAGTGGTATTCATCGTGACATAGCGCCATGTGCTGGGAGCAAATTCATTATCATTTAATACATCTTCGTATTTTTTTGTTATGTAATTATTTGCTGTGCTGGGAGAAAATGTGGTATTAATAAACCAGTCATTGTAGCGAAGCAAAACATTCTCCACTACTGGATACTTGATACCCAACATTTTAAAAGGATGCCCATCAACAACATATTGAAAAATACAGTTTCTAATAGTATTATAATAAGCAGCATGAAAAACATTCCCCCTCCAGTTCCAATATAAGCCAAGTTCATCATGTCTTAAGTCAGGCTCCCAACTATGAGAAAATTTTGAATCTTCAATAGTAATATAATCGGAGAAATCAAAATAAATAGCACCCGCATAAAAATGAATATTCTTAAAAATAAATCCGGGTGAATATGCAAAATTGAGAAGATTAGATCGGACCCGTACCCTAACATTTGTTGGCGTTGGTACATTTTTCCCAGGGTATATATAAAGTGAGTTTGTTTGAGGAACAAATGACCATTCTTCTAGCGTATCTAAATTCGCGATATCACCCGGTGTATATAAAGGCATTGTTCTCTTTGCGTATTCATAGGGAGCAGTATACTGTAAAGACCAAATTGTTCCTGGCTCAGGATTATCTTGATTCCCAGTCGTTAAATCAGTTGGATTTTTAAAATTAACAGGCATAGCTGGTATCATATATCTATCATCAACCCATACGCCATAAATACTATCAATCTTGATTCCCGCTTGCATGGAGATATCATGCATATCCAGTACGGCTTTATATACACTATGTCCATTAATACTAGAAAGCTGCCATTCAGCTTTTGCTGTTACAGTTCCATCAAAAACAACATTCTTATTATCTCCTTCAAAAGTAATTCTTGATCCCCCTGCCTCATAAGAATCATTTAAATTATCCCAAAATAGCAATTCAGAATATCTACCTTCTTTAATCAGAATCCTATCTCCTGCCTTTACATCATATAAAGCATCATTAACCGTTGGGTAAGGACAACCATAGCTACCATCAGGAGATGGACAATTATTGGAATAATATCTTTGTAAAATTTCTGCATCCTGAATGGTTGCATGATTCTGGTTTGAAGTTCGATCGATAAGTTTCCAATCAGCATCTGTATCCATAGGATAATAAGCAACCAAACCGTTTTCATTGCCTTCCAATGTGTCATTCATTGTAGAATGAATTTCTGCCTTAGATCTAACAATATTCCATACGCGAACTTCATCAATCTTGCCAAGCAACCTATTCCCCAAAATAGAAATAGGCTGTTGGGTTGGGGTCGTATTCTTAGCTATATCAGTACTATCAACTATGATTCCATCTACAAATAATCTAGAAAATGTTCCATCAAAAGAATAGGCAATATGGTGCCATGCATTATCGGTTCTTACATTCTCCACCGTACGCCTTTTATGTTCAGAACCAGTGCCAAAACCATATCTAATTGATAAATCGCCATTTAATGTGATCATGGGTGGACTATCTACGGGGCTATCAGCTGGATTTGAATCATCACCAATAATGGTCTTATGTGCTGGAATACTTCTACTATAAACCCACGCTTCTAAAGTAAAGTTATTACCTAATACAGGAAAGGTTTTAGGTAGTAAGATGCGATCGGTGGGATACTTTGATTCATAACCAGTAATGCCACCATGATAATCAAAACGATCAAATTTAGCATAGTTATCTGTTTGATAATTTTGAGTGGAGTTTTGATCAACAATTAAATCTTGAGCAATAATGATTGATGTAATGAATTGTGAGAATAAAATTATTTTTTTCACTTTATCAGCACTCCAAAGTTTCCTACATCTGGAAAAAACGATCGATTTTAATAAATAATGAATTAGATTTTGATGGACTCCAGGCTCCATCTTGATAAGAGTAATAATTGTTGTCATTCAAATTATAGACAGCATAAATCAAACTACCTGGTAAATATTCCCATCTAAATACAAAAGTGCCAACATGATTATCAATCTTGAAATCTTTGTCTTTACCATAATTGTAGGGTTCCAAATCAAATGATTTCTCTCTTACTAATCGGTTATAATCTTCATAATCCATGTGAACCTTGAATGGTTGATAGTAGGCTTCAAAAGTCATTTTAGATGAGAAGGCAACATTTAGTCGGACCTCAGTATTCGTTTGTTTACGTAAAACATTAGAATATATAATGTTAGGGCCTTTTTCATCTTCAACTATTCCAACCCACTGCATCGAGCCGGGCTTGTAATCTGTAGAAGATTCTATAGAAAAATTTATATAATCTGTGGGTTTTAATCTTACTTCCAAACCGTAACTTCTGCCGACCCCTCTTATACTTCCTCTATTAAAATTAAATTTGGGCATTAAGATCACCCTTTTACGACGATCAGTTCGGAGCCAAAAATTAATTGACTGCCACGCTTCATCTTTAATAATGACTGCTCGTGAATCACGATAAATATCATCATCTTCAAAAGTTTCACCAGCAGCAGAAATAGACCAGCCTAATCCCCAATAATTCATGAAGTCATTGTCTTGTTCTAATTCAATCTTTTTTCTCGTAAGCAATGCTTCTCCTCTGTCATCTTTTCCGCGTCCTCCTGTATCAAGTTTTAATTCGAGTTTCTGACTTAAAAAAGTTCCTTTTGGATAATCACGCCGGATTACTCCTCTTATTCCAGAGTACCAATTATTATTTTTTTCTTGATAACCCATATCACTTACATCAAAATATCTATTTTTGTAGCCACTCCACCAACTCATCTCCCACCAAACTGGATCTCGATAACTTAAATGAAAACGTCCTGCATAACCAGATTGATCAGATGTCATCGAATTTGCTACCTGCCCGGTGAATGACAGTTTATTTTCCATCAACTTTAAACTCCAGTCAGCATTTAATACTGTTGCCTTTGTTGATTCATCTTTTCGATGGAGATCTGTAGCGAGAATCCCAATTGTTGAAAGCTCATTGATGACTGGCTTTTCAATTCGTCCAACAAAATAATTTGTGTATGGCTCAATAAGAAATTTATTTCTTTCAATTTTTCCGCTAACATCTTCTTCAATTGTCCCATATTCTTGATCAGTGATTGCATTAATAATCCCATAACGTAAACCTGAAGATGTCTCTCCTAATATTTTAGCTGCACCAATTATTGTTGTCTCATTGGGCCTATCTATAATTGAGCCTGAATCAGGTTTATAATGCCCGGGCCTTCTACCTATTCGCCTTGAATTAAAAAGATTGAGTCTGCTTTTAAAAAAATTTGCTCCTTGAACAAAAAAGGGTCTTCTTTCATTTAGTCGAGTTTCGAAGGCTGATAAGTTGAGAACTGAAGGGTCAGCTTGAACTTGACCAAAATCCGGGTTGAAAGTCATGTTTAGGGTTGTGTTTGAATTCAAATTATATCGTGTATCTAAACCAATATTTTCAATATTTTCATTTTCATTTGTCTTAGTACGACCTGCTAAAAAATATGGTACTACCTCAATATTTTTAGGTTGAGGAATATTCTCAATACCTTTTAAAATTCCAAAGTGAGGGACAATCCCTCGAACACCTTTGGCTCTACCCGGCCAGTTGACTTCTTCTTGCTTCTCAAAATGTCCTCTTTGGAATGTTACGCCCCACTCCTGTACTCTTTCCTTGTCATATTGGAATACATTAAATGGGACTCTTATCTCTACAGACCAACCCTGATCATGAAAATATACTTCACTATCCCAAACTGCATTCCATGTTCCATCAAATCCACCATAACCATCACCAGAAATAGCGACATCCACTTGAACTTCAGCCGCGTTGACAGCAAACCAATATCCAGTTTTATCATCATTCCTCGAATCAATACCAAAGCCTACCCAATCAGAATTAGATTCAAAGCCAGCCATCCAGTCATCGCGACGAGACCGTCGAGCCATTATTTTATCAGGATTTGGGTCAATATTGTTATAAGCTAAATATAAATATTTATCATCATACAATACTCGTACCTCAGTCTCAATAGTGGGAGGTTCTAAATTGTATGGTTCATTTTGAAGAAATTCATCAACTAAAAGAGCCTTCGACCAAATTTCCTCATTAATCTCGCCATCTATAACAGGTGGCTTTTCTGTGCGAACAGCAGTAGCTACTTTAAATTTTAATTTGGTATAATCTTTAACAACACCACGTGAATTGGTATCATCTGCAAAGATACTGGTAACAAATAAAAAGGTAAAAATGTATTTCCGCATCAATTATTAGTTCATCTTTTATTTAAAAAATTAATGAAAAATGTAGGGCAGATATTAAGCCTCAATCTTATTAATTAGACTATTAAATAAAACCATTTAATTATTAACCAAGTTTTCTGACACTAAATCAGCTACATCTTTCACTTGGATTTCTGACCGACCCTCTGGCGTTAAAGGCTTTAACCCCTGATTCATCATCCCATAACAAAAATTACAACCAGTCACTACTGTATCTGCTTCTGAATTAACCACTTGTTCAGCGCGAACAAGGTGGGTTCTTCCTGTCGTCTCTTTTTTCCACCATAATCCGCCGCCTGCACCACAACATAGTGTGTTACGGCCCGATTCTTCCAGTTCAAAGAATTCATCAGTGGTCGCATTAATGGCTGTCCTAGGTGCATCAACTTCATCAAGCATTCTGGATAAATTGCAAGGATCGTGATAAGTCACTTTTCCATTCGATCCTTTTTTTACTTCAATACGACCTTCTTCAATCAGCTGTGCAATAACTTGTGTATGATGAGAAACATCATAGTTCACTTCTGAGTACTTTGCATATTCTTTTTCCAAATTCAATGCACAATGTGGACAAAGAGTTACTACCTTACTAGCATGTGCTAATTGTTCCATATTATGTTCACGCAACATATTATATGTTAGTTTATCTCCCAAACGATTAGCAGGATCCCCTGAGCAATGTTCGTTCTCAAGTACACCATAAGTAATACCGGCAACATCTAAAATATTTGCAAAGTTTTCAACTGATTTGGTGAAATTGGGGTCAAGCTCGTATCGCGCAAAACAGCCCAACCATAAAACATATTCTTTGTCAGGTGAAAAAGTAGGTAACCTATCAGCAAGTGGGCTATCAGTACGTCCTTCTGTATTACCTGACTCCTGAAGATTCATAAACAATTTTTGATATTCCTGAGGCACTTTTCCTTCTACTAATACTTCTAAACGCCGAATTTCATCGGATTTTTCTACCTGATTTCCAACAGGACATACTTCTGTACAAGCTTGACAGGTGGTGCACTCCCATCCTGCTTCAACGTTAATTTCCGATAGCACATCTACATTTCCTTTATCTAAAAGAGGTTGACGTAAGTCTAATATAAAATGATTCTTGGGATCCAAAAGGCCTCCACCTCTATTTGCAGGACAAACATCAATACATCTTCCACACTCAACACATGAAAAAACATCCAAAGCTTGATTTTTTGTCATCTCGGTTAAATCAGCTAGCATTGCATCTAGTTCATCTTCTGATCCTTCTAGATCAATGTTGACTGGTGTATGGTCTGGAAGGTCAAATGGTTTGAAGAAAATATTAATCGGAGCCAAAACCAAGTGTAAATGCTTAGAACGTGGAATAAGAAATAAAAAGGCTAATATAATTAGAGAATGTATCCACCAATTAATTCGCCAAACGATAGGACTCAAATCTGTCTCTCCCAAAAGATATGTAATCATGAGTATGGATATGAATAGAGCAACAAAACCTGAAGTGGGAGAAATTTTTCCAAGGGCTTTAGGCCTTGAGATAAAACGTCTATATGTTAACGATCCAATCCCAATTAGAACAAAAATGGAAAATGGGATTACTATATAACTGTATAATTTGTGCGTTTTAGGATTCATTAGCTCATATCCAAAACCAAGAGCAAAATGGTCTAATGTAACTAAGCCAAAAACAACAAAACCCCAAAAAACCAAGGCGTGCATAAATCCTGGCCAAAATCGACCTCTGATTACTTTTTCATGAAGAAAAACTTCTTTAAATACTCGCCATAGCCTAGCTCCAAAGCGATCTAAGGGAAATGATTGTTTTCCTTTGAACACAATTCGAAGGCGACGCCATACTTCATAAATAAAAGATGCAAAGGTAGTGAGAATACCAAGGCTCAGTATTGTTTTTTCAATAACTGTGAATTCTAATTGCGCCATTTCTATGAATTTATTCTAGTGCTTTAGAGAGTTTTGGCACTATTTCCAAAAGATCACCTACCACTCCATAATCAGCAATCTCAAAAATAGGCGCTTCAGGATCTTTATTAATCGCGACTATATTTTTTGACCCTTTCATACCGACTACATGCTGAATGGCGCCAGATATACCTAAAGCCAAATACATCTTTGGAGAGACTGATTGACCAGAACTACCAATTTGATGTGTGGCGGAAAGCCAACCTGCGTCTACAACAGGCCTAGATGAAGCTAATTCTCCACCAATCGCTTTCGCTAAATCTTTCGCCATGGGAACATTTTCTTCTTTACCAATACCGCGACCAACGGAAACGATTATTTCAGCTGACGTAAGGTCCACGCCTCCAGATTCTTCTTGAAAAGGATCTTCTGATTGAGTTTTAATCATGGATGATTCTAAACTAATGGTGACGTCCCGGACAGAAGCTGAACCTTCTGCGGCATTATCTGAAGAATATGCTGCAGATTGAAAACTAATTAATAATGGGCCCTCATCCATTGCAATCATATCGGAATATAATTTGGCATTAAACATTTGCTTTGTAAAAACAGTCTCTTCCCCATCACTATTCATTAACACATTATCTACAAGGAAGGGCTTCATCAATTTTGCGCTAATCTTGGGTACATAATCACGTACTTGATAGGTATGTCCAAAAAACACATATTTTGGGCTCTCTTGTTCCACAACCTGCCTTACAGCTTCAGCATATCCATCACAAGAATAACTTGATAGAAGATCATGTTTTAAGCTTAAAACTTCACCTATATCATAATTAGAGGCTTGGGTGGCTAACTCATCTGCATTAGAACCCATGACCAATGCAGCAATGGAAAGTCCACGATCTTGTGCCATCGTTTGAGCTGCGGTTATGGACTCTAATCCCATACGGTGAACTTTACCATTATTATCTTCGATGACAATTAATATATCCATCTAGATCACTTTGATTTCGTTTCGAAAAGCTTCCACTAATTTATCCACAATCTGATCAACGGAACCTTCAATCATGACTGTTTGCTTATCACTTTGAGGAACATAAACTTTTTTTGCAGATTGTTTTACATCACAAACTTTAGCTGTAACAACATTAATATCTTTTTTCTTTGCTCCCATAATTCCCTTTAGAGAAGGATAACGGGGAGTATTTAGTCCTGATTGTATTGTAATGCTTGCAGGTAATGACATTGACACCCATTGAAAGAAACCCGCTTCTAATTCCCTTTTTACTTTTATTTTCTCTTCAGATAATTCGGTGGCCATTGCTAATGATGCGGTCGACATGCCAAGCATTTCGCCAATAATTATTCCAGTTTGGCCCATTCCTAGATCATCGGATTGAAGACCGGAAAAAATAAGATCAAAATTTTCATCTCTGATCGCATCAGCAAATAGGGATGCCAGGCTCAATGGGTCGACTACTCTATCTGAATCTATTTGAATATGGATGGCACGATCAGCTCCTTTAGCTAATCCTTCTCTAATGACTTTTTGTACACGATCTGGGCCTAAACTAATCACGACTACTTCCCCATCACCATTTTCTTCTTTGATCTGCAATGCCTCTTCCAATGCATAGTTATCGCACTCATTCATAACATACGAAATTCCATTTTCATCTAGCCATGATTGATCACTATTTAAAGGAAGTTGAGATTCTGATCCAGGAACTTGTTTAACTAATACTGCAATTTTCATTGAAAATAATTAATGCAGGGGAATCCTTTTTTTGTTTTATTTAATACAAATAAGCTAAAAAAATTTATAAATATTCACTGTCAATTCAAATCAAATGCCATTCAACAAAAATAATAATTAATTATTTGTAATTTCATAGCATCGATGTATTTTATGTCGCCTCTAGAAAAATTTATTACTGTAAATTCTAGTAAAAAACGAACGATAACACTTAAACCGAGGAGTTTATAATGAAATCGAATTTAACTAAAATCTTATCTTTATTTATGGGAAGCTTACTATTGTTTTCCGCTTGTGAAGATGAGGATGATTCTCCAAATTTGGGGGATGCTGTTGGAACATGGGAATTAGTAGGATTAACTGGTACGTATGAGCGTAAGATAATCACTAAAGATGGCGTTACTAGTTCTGCTGATGCATATCCACTAGTAGCGAATTGGGTAGATGCTGCAACCTTTGCAGGCGCTGCTGGCGTTGATGCTGCCTTTGTTAAAGCTGCAACATCCCAAACATTAGCAACATTTAAAGCAGGCGATAATGCGCCTGGTTTCCCAAGAAATGCAGCATTTGATAAAGCTGCTTTAGCGCTTACAGGCATTCAAATGACGGTAGATCTTCTTGATAGTAAATCAGCAGATACTCCTGGTACTTACACTGTTAAAGGAACCTATCCTTCTTTGCGTTTGAATCCAGATAATTGTAGTACTTACTTAATGCTCCCACCACCTCAGATCAATGATACCGGTGACTGGACCGCAAATTATGATACAGGTGTATTTACACTTTCACCTGTAGTTGATATTGATCAGGTTTTACCACCATTTCCTGATGGAAAATTTAAAGTTAATAGAGAAGTTGAACCTGCAACATTTAACCTTGATTTTTTAGATCGTGATGGTCATGATGGATTATATTCTCAAGTACAAAATTCTTGGGATGAAGCTAATGATAGAGTTGTAAGTGGACTTAACGGACTTCCAGTTAATGCAGGAGGCGGATGGGACCCCACTGCGGACTCAGATCCTTCTTCCGAGGCTTATATAATGCAAGCGGCACTAGCACCTTGGGGTGGTTATCTAACTTGGTATGCCTTAAATGCACTTGGTGAAACCGCAGCTAAAGCTCAAGATGTTAAGAATCCTTTGACAGATTTAAATGCTGATGGAGCCATAAACGCAGTAGATATGCTAATATATATGCATTCAGATAATCTTGCTGGTGGTGGTGGAAAAACTGCTTTTGGAATGCCTTATGCACTTCTTGTTAATAGTACAGATCCAACTGCACCTGCTTTTACTAACGATTCTGGAAGTGATTGGGCAGCTGCTGGGTTAGCAACTGGTGCTGGCGGCAAATTAAAATATAGAATTGATATGGGTGTATGTATGCCTGTTAATGAAACTATTGAATTCAAATCATTTTGGAATGAAAAACTAGTACAGTAATACGCTTTATAAGTGTATCGTTCAATGAAATAGGGACAGTTAACAGCTGTCCCTATTTTTATTATTTTGATAAATAAAACAATTAAACTATATACAATTATCTTTTTCAGTTGTTCTGCTTTGTATTCACAGAACATTAATCTAACAGGTAAAATCACGGATTCTCAAAGTGGCGACCCCCTTATTGGCGCAAATGTTATTATTGATGGAAATGGATTGAATACTGGTGCAGCTACTGACTTTAATGGTGACTATATTGTTGAAGGTGTACCCTCTGGTTCTTACAAAATAAAAGTTTCTTATATCGGATATAGTGATTTTACCACTGAACTAAATATTTCATCAGAGTCATCTACTTTTGATGCAAAGTTAAGTATTTCTGCTATTCTGTTAGATGAATACATAGTAACTGCAAGTCGTGGAAGACGTGAAAAAATCACTGATGCACCTGCAGCTATTTCTGTAATCTCTGAACTTAAAATCCGCAATGCAAGTAATCCAAACTTAGGAGACTACTTCAAAAATGTTAAAGGGGTTGATTTTACTGCATCTGGTCTTGATAGCTATAACCTAAGTGCTCGAGGCTTTAATTCAAGTTTTAGTAGTCGACTACTTACACTAACTGATGGAAGAATGGCTAATGTCCCTTCCTTACGTTTAATCGCTTATAATGTCATCCCATTAACATCTGATGATGTAAGGCAGATTGAAGTAGTTTTAGGCCCTTCTTCTGCACTTTATGGGCCAAATGCTCATGCAGGTGTTGTAAATATTATTTCTAAACGACCTAAAGAATCCCAAGGAACCGTTGTTGGCCTGACTGGCGGAACGAGAAATTTTGCAAAGGCACAAGTCCGTCATGCTGGAACTATTGGAAATTTAGGTTACAAAATGTCCCTTGTACAGTTTAATGCCAACGACTGGGAATACATTGAAGATGATGAAAAGAAAGCACATTATAAACAATGGTTGAATGAACTTGATGGAGGAGAATTAGATGATTATTTTGAAGATGGCCTTGCGTGGTGGGATGGATGGGATATTAAAGTAGATCGCGATGGGGATGGCACTGTTGATACTACATATTTTGCGAAAGATAATAAGGTTTATGATCGGGATAGTGATGGGATTGATGATATACCTCATTTTAAAATAAATAATACACGCTTTGATATTAGAACAGACTATGATTTTTCACCTGATCATTTTATCAGTTTGAATTATGGGTTTGCTCAGGCAACAAATATTAATATTACGGGCATTGGTCGATATCTTGCTGATGACTGGATCTATCAGTTCTTTCAAGGAAGATGGGTATACAAGAACTGGTTTGCACAGGCTTACTTGAATACTTCGATGTCTGGTGATACTAGAAATATGCGTACAGGTGGTATCGTAACAGATCATTCGAAATTTTTTCACTTCCAGTTCCAACATAATTTAGATTTCAATTTTTTAGATACAAAACTGATATGGGGAGGAGACTACCAGCGAACCATGCCCAAAACGTTTGGTACTATTCTTCCTGATGGCAAACCAGGTCGCAATCCAATCAGTTTTGATGAAGATGGCATTGATAATGATGGAGATGGTAAAATTGATGAGTGGGATGAGTTAATTGTAACTAACGAATTTGGCCTATATGCCCAATCTCAATCCAAATTGAGTGAACACTTTCAACTAATCCTCTCGGGTCGTATTGATCTTCATAGTGGTCAACAAAAAGATGGAGGGTTTAAATTTTTAGAAGATCCATTATCAGGTGAAACCATGGAATACTATCCGCAAATCTCGCCTAAGGTTGGATTATTATACAAACCAAATGACAAACAAACCTTCCGCTTAACTGCTGCACGAGCCTTTAACACACCTTCTTCTCAAGGATTATATTTGGAGGTACTAGCAGCTCAATACTCTGTATTCCCAGTTGTGGCCCGTGGAAATAAAGATGGCTATACTTATAAAAGAAATGCATCAGGCAAACTCATGATGTTTGATGTTCGTGCTGGTTCTACATCAGAATTTAGATGGGCAAGTATGCCAGAAGGTTCAGCACTTTATATACCTGCCGTTTTAGGTAGACCAGGACAATTTGTTAATGGAGAAGATTATACAAAAATTGAACCGGTACGATCTGAGGAGATTTGGACTTATGAATTTGGATATGCGGGTTTCATTGGACAAAAGATGCGTGCGTCATTTGATCTGTACTATAGCAGCTACAGTGATTTTGTCAGTGATCTCACCTGGGTAACGCCCGTGGTTATAGATACATCAGCTGGCTTCTATACAGTTGAGAATCCTGATCCCGAAATATTGGGCTTCGTACCAACTGCTGAACACAGCGGTATTCGAGATGGAGGTGATGGTATACCAGGATATTATTACATTGAATATGGTTCCTCTGATTGGAAATCCTTGATTCCTGCTGGATGGTGGTCACAACCTGTTGAGCAGCGAAATGGCACGAAGTTAGAGGTTGCCTACGGTGACACACTAGGAGCCTGGTGGACTGATGACCTTACTAATTTTGATAATCCTGTAAACCTTATGTTGACTAATATTAATTATGGTCGGGTCAATTTGTGGGGAATGGATGCCAGTTTGTATGCATTTATCACACCTAAAATCACCGCAGATGTAAATTTCTCATTATTAGGAAAAAATAGATTTTGGAATTTTTTAACTCGATCTTATGACCCTGTTAATGCACCCAGATACAAGGTTAATGCAAAGATAGCTTATAATTCTGATAAAGGATTTCATGGGAATACAGGATTTAGGTACATCCCTGAATTTGAATGGGCGGCCGGCGTACATTATGGAATCATTGATGAATATTTAGTTTTCGATACTATGGTTGGCTATCGATTTGCTGAGAAATATGACCTATTGCTAAATATTAACAATATAAATGATAATGTGCACCGTGAAATTATTGGTGGGCCAAAGCTCGGCCGACACATCACTTTGAAATTAAACGCTAGATTTTAACAAAGATGTGGTGCAAATAGTGCGAAGCTTATCTTCCACCCAATGAAATTATAACTCGACCTTTTTGAGCACCTTCAAGAATGGAGTGAATCTCGTGATCTAATTCATTTAAGGTGACTTCCTTCGACAATCCTTTAAGATCAAGCTTCCATTCATTTGCAAACAATTCCCAGATTTTTTTCTTTTCTGAAATAGGGATATTACCCGAATCGATACCAAGAAGACTGTTACCTCTTAATATATAAGGGAAGATTGTCGTTTCAATTTTTGGCCCCCCTACGTTACCACAACAAGCAACTGAACCACCTAAATTTAAACATGTCATTAGCCCAGCTAGGGTTTCACCACCCACAACATCAATGCTAATGTCCCACTTACCACTTGAAAGTGGCTGACGACAATTTTGAGCTAATTCCTCTCGACTTATTACTTCAACTGCGCCAATTGATTTCAAAAAATCTTCTGAATCAGTCTTTCCTGTCACAGCAGTAACGTGTGCTCCTAATTTCGATAATAATTGAGCTCCTAGACAACCAACCCCCCCTGTTGCACCAGTCACTATAGCCAAGCTACCTTCAATCCCATTTTTTTTATCAAGTGCACTTACACTTAATCCCGCAGTCAGACCTGCTGTACCTAGAATTATAGATTCTTTTATTGTTAATCCTTGTGGCAATAATGAAACCCATTCTTTAGGTACTCGAATATATTCGCCGAATCCCCCTGCAGTATTCATTCCCATATCATAACCAGATACAATCACTTGATCTCCAATATTGAAATCAGAATGACTACTATCCTGAACAGTCCCAACAGCATCAATCCCTGGTGTATGGGGATAAGATTTAGTTACACCTTTATGTCCAGTTGCTGAAAGCGCATCTTTGTAATTCAATGAAGAAAATGCAACACGGACTAAGATATCACCAGGAGGAAGGTCATCAATATTTTTTGAAATTATTTGGCTTGCAAATGAACCATCTTGGTTTTCTACAACAGTAAATGCTTGAAATGAAGAATCCATTAATTTGATTAATTATTTATTTAGGTAAAGTTCCCATATGTTTACAAATAATCTTTAGCATAATTTCATCAGTTCCACCTCCAATAGAGTTCAATCTGCCATCTCTATATACTTTTGATATATAATTTTCCCAAGTAAAACCCATCCCACCCCAAAATTGAAGACATGTATCTGAAACTTCGCGAATTAATCGACCACTTTTTAATTTAGCCATAGAAGCAAGATATGTTACATCATTACCATTAATAAGGTCTTCACATGCCCGGTAAACCAATGAACGTAATGCTTCTATCTCTGTTTGTAGTTCTGCTAATCTAAAATGAATCGATTGATTAAAAATTACCGGTTTATCAAAAGCTTGTCTTTCTTTACAATATTCAATTGTTTTGGAAACACATTGATCAAGCATGACTAAACAACTAACCGACATAAATATTCTTTCTTCTTGAAATTGCTGCATTTGAAGCTTAAACCCTTCACCTTCAGGCCCAATCCGATATCGCTGCGGAATACGCACATCGTCAAAATAAACTGGGGCCGTATCCGAAGTAAGTTGCCCTAACTTATCTATCTTATCTCCAATACTAACTCCTTTAAGATTTGAAGGAATAATCACTAAAGATTTATTGTTATGCGGACCATTATCATTACTTGTATTTACTAAGGTGCAAAAATAATCTGCTTGGGTAGCATTCGTGATCCACATTTTATCGCCATTAACTATATAATCATCACCATCTTTTCGGGCACTTGTTTTCAATGCCGCAACATCTGAGCCTCCCCCTGCTTCACTAACTGCAACAGCAGAAACAAAATCACCACTTACGCTAGGCTTTAAAAATTCTTTTTTTATCTCAGCACTGCCATATCGATCTAGGGCAGGTGTAGCCATGTCAGTTTGGACACCTATTGCTGTAATCACACCTAAATCAGCTGCATACCCAAGTGCCTCTGCAAATACCATTCCAAAACTATAATCTAAATCCATTCCACCGACTTCAGAGCTTTTGGTAATTCCTAATAAATCTAAATCTCCCATCTTTTTAAATAATTCATGAGCAGGAAATACCTTATTTCTTTCCCATTCATCTGCAAAAGGTTTTATTTCATTTTCTGAGAAATTTTTGACTGTTTCCGATAATGATTGATGTTCTTCTGTAAATTTCATACTAATCCTCTATTTCCCAAAATGGTTTTCTTTTTTCAAAAAAAGATGCAAATCCATCACGACCTTCCTTGTGAATTATACAACTTGCAAAATATTCTGCAGCGCGTTTTGAGTTGTCTATATAATTGTCAGAGATAATTTCTTTAGTTTTAGCTATGGCGTTAGGACCACATTTTTTTACTTGATTTTTGATATCCAATAGACATTCAATTAATTGTTTTTCTGAATTAACAATATGATCAGCCATCCCAATTTTAAAAGCTTCTTTGCCATCTATATGGCTTCCTAATAGCATCATTTTCCTAGCTTGTATAAATCCCAAACGATTTAATACGTAAGGTGCTATCTGAGCAGGGGTCAATCCTATGCGAGTTTCAGTCAAAGCAAATTTTGCATCTGTGAAAGAAACCAAGAAATCACAAGCACAGACAATTCCAAAAGCGCCTGCCATTGCTGCTCCCTCAACAGCAGCAACAGTTATTTGTGGAGTTTTACTTATCATTCTAAATAGCTCACCTAATTCCATACTCATTTTATATGACTTTGAATAAGATTGATCAGCATCAGATACAATTGTCTTTATTTCATTTAAATCAATTCCTGAACAAAATATTCCACTTTTCCCTCGAAAAATAATACCGCGGACACTTCTATCATCACTAACTGCTACTAAACTATTCTTTATATCTATGACTAAATCACTAGAAAGAGCATTCCTTGTTTCTGGACGATTAAACCAAATAGTTAACCAACCATCTTTTAATTCAAGTATAGAATCTTTCGTTTTAGGTAATTGTGCCATAAAAACTCCTAGTTATGATGGATTACATGCGAGCAACGCCAAAGCTATTTGGCTTTAATTTTCTTTCTTTAGCTTCAGAACATGTTTTTAAAGTAAAACTAAGGACTTTTCGCGTATCACGTGGATCAATAACTCCCTGATCAAGTAATCGGCCAGAAACATAAAATATATCTGATTGTTTATCAAAATCATTAATCATTTGCAGCTCTTTTTGTTCTAATTGTTCTTCATCTAATTCTTCATTTCTTTTCTTAGCTGATGATTCAAAGACTTGTCTCATAGTTGAAGCTGCCTGGTTACCACCCATCACACCAATTTTTGCATTGGGCCACGAAAAGAGAAAATCAGGGTCATATCCGAGTCCACACATACCGTAATTAGCTGCTCCGAAACTTGCGCCAATATAAAGTGTTATTTTTGGAACACGTACATTTGAAACTGATTGTATCATTTTTGCCCCATGTTTAATCATACCTGCTTGTTCAAATTTTTTACCAACCATATAGCCTGTTACATTATGTAAAAAAACTAATGGGGTATCTATCTGATCACACAGTTGAATGAACTGTGTTGCTTTGTTTGCACCTTGAGTATCTATTGGACCATTATTTGCAATAATACCGCATTGTTGCCCTTCGATTTGTGCTTGAATACAAATCATAGTTGGCCCAAAATTGGGCTTTATCTCCATAAAATCTGAGCCATCAACAATCCTCGCGATGACTTCTCGAACATCATATACTCGTTTATAATCAGATGGTACAATTCCAAAAATTTCATCAATACTATATATTGGTTCATTATTTTTTTTATTAGACTTATTCTGATATTTTTTTTGCCAGTTAAAACGTGCAACAAGATCGCGTGCTATATTTACGGCTCCAAGGTCATCATCCGCTAAGTATTCCACTAAACCAGTAATAACTGAATGCATTTTGACACCCCCTAATTCTTCATTGGACGCATCTTCACCCGTAGCAGCTTTTAACAATGCAGAGCCCGCTAAGGCAGCCATACCATTATTTTTTACACCAATAACATAATCACTCATACCGGACTGATATGCTCCTCCCGCTGTAGAGAGTCCATGCAAAACAGCAACAGTAGGTATGCCTAAGGCACTTAAACGCGCCTTCTTGTAAAAAAAAGCACCAAAATTTGACCAAAGTTTGACTTTATAATTAAGGAGATTAATTCCAGCACTCTCAACAAGGTGAATAAAGGGCAACTTTTGTTTAATGGCAATATTAATGCATCCCAATGCTTTTTCAATTGTTTTGTCACTTGATGCCCCAGCACTGATACCACTATCATCAACTAAGATCATACACCGAACCCCGCTAATAAAACCAATGCATGCTAGGATATTTCCACCAGGAATACTTGTATCCGGATCTGGATCATCCACTAGATAATTTGCCATGTTATATAAATCTAATAATTCAGATTCAGGATCGATCAAAGCATCAAGCCTTTGCCTAGGGGTCAATTGTCCACGTTCCTGAAATCTTGATTTTTTTTCATCGGATTTAGTTTTAGCTCGATCCAATATATTTTTTCTTTCTTTAACAAGCATCGACATATCATCGTTATTTTGAGTGAATTTATCCGATTCCAAATTCACTTTTGATTTATAAACTGGCATAATATTTCCTATGAATTTATTTTTATCATTAGTTTTATTAATTAATCCAACTGGTCTATAAGTTTCTTATTAACTGGGATTGGAATCTCCAATAATTGTTGAGCATAGGCCTTCCCCTGGGGATCAATTCTCAAACTAGACATACCACCACCACCTAATGAACGTTTAAGTAAAATATTTAATCCGTAAATGCCAGGGACATCCCAAATATAAATTTCTCCTTTTAGCAAATGAGAAAAATATTTATTAATAATATTTAATTTTAAACCATTTCGTACATAGGGTAAATAATCAGCTTTTCTAGCAATAACTCCAATATTAGCATGATCACCCTTATCTCCACTCCTAGCATACGCTAGTTTAAAAAGAGGAACACTAGTATCTGTTTCTAGTTCTTCATAGATCATTTTATTATCTTTTTCTTCATACTGAAACACGCCATCTAATGGAATATCAACAGGATATTTTTTACCATGACAGTCTATTTCAATAGAAAAATTGGACTTGGGAATTAAGTATGAATGTAAACGAATTGATTTAGATACTGAAGGTCTACCACCTAAATAATTCATTACCCCTGAGGCCATTCCAGTTGCAGCTTGAGCTACCTCTTTTGATAAAATTACTAAGCCTTCTTTCTTTTCATGTGTTGCCATAAGTCTTAAAACAACTTCGCGAGAATTTTTATTATATTTATCTGGGCCATAAATAGAATCTGTACCTAAAGTAGATAAAGAGTGTTGCCTAATTTTTTCAAAATTTTTATTAAAAAGAATTCGATTGGTCTTATTAATAATTGCTTCACTTATTATTTTTGATTTTTTGTATGCATTTTTTCCACCTATAACTAAAGTAGCTACAATACTATATCCATCCATATAAGTTGCAGAAACTTTGTACGTAGAAGTAGGTGGTAGACCTTTCGCTCCAGAGACAAATACTTTATTTTTACCTATTTCTTTAATTTTTACATCAGAAAAATTGCAAACAACATCTGGTAATATATAAGATTTAGGGTCACCAATTTCATATAAAAATTGTTCTGCTACTGTTCCAAAACTAACTAAGCCACCAGTATCTTTTGGTTTTGAAACAATAAAATCTCCATTTGAGCTAACTTCAACAATAGGAAAACCCATATTATCAAATCCGTCAATCAAATGCCAGTCAGTAAAATTTCCACCAGTACATTGAGCACCACATTCAATAATATGCCCAGCAAGACTTCCACTCGCTAAAAGATCATAGTCATTTTTTTTCCAATTATACTCATACATTAAAGATCCCAGTACTAAAGCACTATCTACACATCTTCCAGTAATAATTATATCAGGAGCTTCTTTCAAAGCTTCTTTTATTGGTATCGCTCCTAAATATGCATTCATACTTAAAATATTTTTAGGTAATGGAGAACCTGTTTCAAAATCTAATATCTCTTTTTTTATAAACTCATCTTGACGGTCAATTATATTGTCTCCATGAATTAATGCAATATTTAGATTTATATTTTCTTTTTCAGCTTCTTTAATAAGTGCATCTCTACATGATTCAAGATTAATTCCACCTGCATTGCTAATAACTTTGATTCCTTTTTTCTTTATTTCAGGTAAAAGTGGTGCAAGCTGATTAACAAAGTCTGTTGCATAACCTAAATTATCATTTTTCATTTTAGCTCCAGCTAAAATAGACATCGTAACTTCAGCAAGAAAATCAAATACTAAATAATCTAAATTTCCAGCATGAACAAGTTGCTCTGCTGCAGTTGAAGTATCTCCCCAAAAAGCAGATGCACATCCTATTCTGATTTTTTTATCATTATCCATTATAAATCACTATTAATGATCGCTTGACCAATTATCTTTTTCTCACCTTGTAAATCTTCCACTTTTAAACTGATAGTTACAACCTCCTTGTCATCAATTGAGTTCTTTTCTAATACTTTTCCAGTGCAAATGACTTGTTGATTTAAATGTGTCATATTTGAGAATTGAACGGTAAAATTTTTAATGCTTGATTGTGGTATGAAATTGGTTAATAATCGCCCTAAATAAGACATAATTAGCATTCCATGAGCAATTACATTGGGAAGACCTGATTTTTTTGCAAAATTCTGATTAATATGTATTGGATTTTGGTCTCCAGAAGCATTCGCATATAATACGAGGTCATCTTGATTAATAGGCCTCAATGTAAGTGGAGGTAATTGATCACCGATTTCAGCAATACTATAATCCCAATCAGACATTCTATCTTACTACCAATGTTGACTTCGACTTAGCCACAATTACTTTATCTTGATTAGTGTAAGTCGATCGAAACACAAGGAATTGAAGTCTCCCTCCTCTTTTATCAAAAAGATCAGATAACTTGCTTTCCATTTTAATTCTATCACCTGCGCATACTGGCGAAAAGTATGTATACTCTTGGTTCGCATGGAGGAATTGACCCAATTCAATATTTAAATCCTTTAGGTATTTATATGGGTCTTCCTGCTCATAACTAACAGTAGTTAAAAATGTTAATGGCGCAAGCAATGATGGATAGCCTTCTTTCTTCGCACTTTCGATAAGAAAATGAATTGGATTTGTTTGCCCGGTAGCCTTTGCAAAAAGTCTAATCTTCTCTTCTGTCACATCAGAATAAAAAGGAGGATATGTTTTTCCAATAAGGGATCTATCAATCATATAATTATTATTATTTTAAAAAGTCTCACCTTTTTCAGACATTTGATTTAATAATTTTGGAGGAGAAAATCTCTCACCATATTTATCTGCCAATTCCTGGGAACGATTTCTAAAGTTTATTAAACCATAATCATTTGCAAATTGTAATGTCCCACCTTTGAAAGAAGGGAATCCCCAACCAAGGACACTTCCTACATTTGCATCTTTCACAGATGTAATCACATTTTCTTCATAACACCGAATACTTTCTATAACTTGGGAAAAGTAAAATCGATCAATCATTTCATCTTCCGATAATTGATTTTCTGAAAGAGGAAAATATTTTTTTAGGTCTGGCCACAAGAATTTATTATTATTTTTTGGATATTCATAAAAGCCGCCGCCACCTGAACGGCCTGTTCGTTTAACTTTTCTAATCATCAAATCTATAACTTGACCCCATGGGTCTGAAGATAATTCTTTACCCTCAGATTTTAATTCGTTCAACATTTCACCTCTGATATGTTCTACCAGTTCAATGCTAATTTCATCAATTACTGCTAATGGACCAATAGGGAAACCAGCTTTCTTGCCTGCTGCTTCAATTCTTTCAGCAGAATTTCCTTCTGCAAGGAGTGCCATACCCTCTGCGGTGTAACGTTCAAAAACTCGCGTAGTATAAAATCCGCTACTATCATTTACTATAATAGGGACTTTACTAATCTGTCTTACAAACTCAACTGCTTTATTTAGAGTCGAGGAATTAGTTTTTTTACCTTTGATAATCTCAACTAGTTTCATCTTATGTACAGGTGAAAAGAAATGAATCCCGATAAATTTCTCAGGTTGTATTGATTTTTCAGCTAGTCTTGTAATAAGAATTGTTGATGTGTTTGAAGCAAATATACCATCAGGGTTCAAAAACTGCTCTGCCCTAGCTATTACTTCAGCCTTTAAATCACGATTTTCATTTACAGCTTCAATAATTAAATCACATCCGGACATTAGAGTATAATCATCTGTTGCATTTATATTCGCAAGTGTTTTAACCATCCTTTGTTCAGTTATAAATCCATCCTTTAGACTTTCATCAAGTATTACTTTGATTCTCGCCAAACCACTATCTACCTGTTTTTGGGAGATATCTGTCATAACAACATCCATCCCTGAAAGTGCACTTACATAGGCAATCCCATGTCCCATCAGCCCTGATCCTAGAATACCAATTTTTAGATTATTAGTTGTTTTAGAATGTGATGATTGATGTGACATTGTTTAGATATTATTTTTTGATATAAGAATTACCATTATTTATGAAAATAATTAATGCTGAAATCTATGAATAGATATGTATTATTATTTATATTTGAATATGAGTTCTCTTGTTTCAATGATTCTATAAATAAAGGGTGATTTTGCAGTCAAAACTAATTCAATATATTACTGATCTCGTTGCTATTAATTCTGTAAATCCAGATCTCTCAACTGAGGGCCAAGGAGAACGAGAGATTGCACAATACGTTCATGAGCATTTTCAAAAACTTGGTATTGATACTAAAATTGATACAGTTCAAGGTGACCGGTGCAATACTACAGCTTTATTAAATGGAGAAGACTCAAATCAAATCTTATTAATGAATGGACATCTTGATACTGTAGGAATTGAAGGTATGGATGATCCATTTACTATTCGAAAAGATGGCGACCGTTTATATGGTAGGGGCACTTATGATATGCTGGCCGGGTGTGCTGTTCAAATGTGTTTGGCTAATTATTTTGCAGATCAATCCTGTCCCATATCATTAGCATTTACTTTTGTTTGCGATGAAGAGAATAAAAGTATAGGTATGGAGCATTTAGTTAAGAGTTTTTTACCTTCACTCTCATCAAAACCTTTCCTAGGTATTTTTATGGAGCCAACAGAAGAGAAGATTGGCATTAGCCATAAAGGATATAATTGGTATGAATTGAAAATAAAAGGATTAGCAGCTCATGGAAGTCGTCCTGAACAAGGAGTAAATGCCATTTTTCCATTGCAATATGCTTTAGCGACACTTGATAATATCAATAAAAAATTGTCTGAAAAGGAACCTCACCCCTGCTTGGGACATGCAACCCTTCACCCTGGGCTAATTAAAGGGGGCACTGCCCAAAGTGTTATTGCTGCAGAAGCAACTTTGAATTGGGAACGCCGAACGCTTCCAGGAGAAACACAAAAAGAATTAGATCAAGAGCTCAAACAAGTAGTCGAAGCTGTAGAGAGCGCGACTGGAGATCATCAAGTTTTCGCTAAACAAGTATATAGTCGCCCACCAAATCAATCAGGAGAAGATTCTTTGATTAGAATGTTACAAAAAGCGACAGGAAATAAATCGTACAGTGGTATGTCATACTGGGCTGATTCAGCACTAGCAGCACAAGCAGGAATCCCTTCCGTTCTTTTTGGCCCTGCTGGACACGGAGCACATGCAATCGATGAGTGGGTAAGTGAATCCAGTATGATAAATTGCTATAAATATTTAAGGAATTTTATTTCAAATTTCCAGATTACGATTTCATAATTTTCCCAATTAATTCTTTCATCAATTTGGCTCCGGTAGTAGCTGTTATATCGTTAATATCTTTATCTGGATTATACTCAACAATATCACCACCTATCACTTGTCCTTTTAAAGAATGAATAATATTAATAATATTTCTAGTTGATAAACCTCCAGGCTCAGGGTGTGATACTCCTGGAGCATATGCAGGGTCAAGACCATCCAAATCTAATGAAATATATACTGGTCCGGTAAATTGGAGTACTAAATCACTATCAAAATCTTTCATTTCAATAACTTCAACTCCAAATCTATTCACTTGATCTATTTGATGGTCATTTAATGTACGGATTCCAATCTGCACTAATCGTTTTACTAAATTATTTTCCATTATTCGAGCAAATGGTGAAGCATGAGAAAAAGGATTGTTATCAAAATCATCATATAAGTCAGGATGAGCGTCAAAATGGAGAATATTTAATGAATCATATTTTGCTGAGAAAGCTTCTATAATGGGAAAGGTAATTGAGTGATCACCGCCAATTGAGAGAACATGATTACTTTTTTCTAGTTCTTCTTTAACTGTGGTACGGATTTTTTCAATGGCCAATTTCCCATATGGAAGTTCAAGATTATCTAATATTATAATTTTTTCAGTATTTCTGCAATTAAAACCATTTTCAGAATAAGCATTTGACGAATCTGAGTAAAATGCTTCAATGATTTTTTGAGGTGCTTTGGCAGAACCTTTTAGGAAAGATGAATTCTCATCGAAAGGGATACCTAATATTGAGAGCATATTTATTATTCTATTATTTAGTTTGATTCATAAAAAAATTAATGCTGAAATCTATGAAGAGATATCTATTATTATTTATATTTGAATATGAGTTCTCTTGTTTCAATCATTCTTGGAAATATACTTTTTTTTGTTGGCACGATTGCACTTCTTTGGTCTATTAAACGTATGATCGAACGAAGAAAGTAAAAATAACCCCTTATGTACAAGCTAATATTATCCCCTCAAAAAGAAGCAGGACCGCTGGAATCCTGGGAGCGGGGGAACAACCAGTCTTCTTTAATAACGGCCCCACTAAAATCTATTAAAAACTTATCCCTTCATTTATCCTTGATCAAGTATTATTTACTTTACAATAATATCGATTAAATGCATGCTTGAAAACTTAATAAATATTGATAAATTTATTTTTCGTTTTTTTAATTCGACTACTGCGAATCCATTTTTTGACCTTATAATGCCAATTATTACCAATCAAAACATTTGGGCAATACCTATCCTTATTTTGATAGGTTACCTTGCATTTAAAGGTGGTCGGAAAGGACAAATAACATCAGTAATATTGATAATCGCTGTTTCTTTAGCAGATTATTCATCCGCTCAAGTTTTAAAACCATTTTTTGCTCGCCTAAGACCAAGCCATGAAATGCTAGAAGGAATACGAGTGCTTATGGGTAAAGGTGGTAAGTATGGATTCGTTTCTTCCCATGCAGCTAATATTTATTCAGCAGCCGTTGTATTAGGTTATTTCTATCCAAAAAATAAAAAGATCTTTTTCGCTATTGCTGCATTAGTAGCTTTTAGTCGCGTTTATGTTGGTGTCCATTATCCTGGAGACATAATTTTTGGAGGATTGTTAGGATACGGATTAGCATGGACAGTACTTAGCCTATGGGTAATTATCAAGATGAGAGCTTTAAAAAAAGGAAGTAAATGGGTTATTTACTAATTAGGCAATGACCCTTCGGGGGGATTTATTGGATAATCTCCGAACCCATCTTGCTCAGGATGAGAAATCTCTCCATTTGATTTTTCAAAGCGTTTAATATTATCACTTAATGCTGCCAAAAAAGCTTTAGCATGCTGAGGTGCCATAATCACTCTTGAATGAACTCTTGCTTTAGTTACTCCTGGCAGTATCTTTGTAAAATCCATTACAAATTCTGCTGGTGAATGTGTTACCACAACAAAATTAGCATACTCACCTTCACTAACTTCTTGATTTAGCTCGATATTGATCTGTTGAATATTCTTATCTTCTTTCATAATTATTTTTTGCTCTTTGACTTATCGGCGTCTCTTTTATTAAAATCTTCCCACTCCTCTTCTATCCCTTCAAAATCTTCATATCCTTTAATTTCTTCATCTTCTGCTTTTTGCTTATACATTTCCATTTCTTGCTCATATAAGCTAAAAATATCTTTTTTCTTCTCAAAATCATTGGGGTCTACATCTTCCTCATCATCGGGCTCAAGTCGTTCAACATCTTCACTATAGACTGTTTGGTCAAAGAAATCCAAATCTTCAACTAATCCATTAGCCATTAAAAATTCAAGAAAATCCAAAAATCGGCGATCTTTAAGATCTGTTTTACAATTCTTGCAAGTCAGCGACTCTTTAATATCTATTTCTTCTATGGTCGCTTCACAAGCGGGGCAAATAATACCTTCTAACACTAATTTTTTCCTCTAAAATAGTTGACGAATATAGTTGGGACAATACCACTCGTCAATTACTTTTAAAAAATTCAGATAATAATTTTTTGTATGAGTTCTTTTTCTACTTTGGAAAATTCTTGTCCTCTTCTTTTCTTAACAAGTGTTTCTGTCGCAATAAATTTTTCAATATTTACATTTTTGTGCTTTCCTTTAACAAACCATGTAAATGGCTTTATTGTCTTAGGGGGAAACCCTTCACTCGCAATCATTGATCCTGGGCCAATTACAGTACCAGTATTAAGCAATGTACCAATAGCTGTTTTAACATAATCCCCAATAAAACAGCCTATATGAAGTCTATCTGAATCAATACTCTTGCCATTAATCTGAACTTTTACAGTAGAATAATTATTTTTTAGATTACTGTTATTCGTACCCGCGCCCAAATTAACCCACTCTCCTAAAAATGCATCGCCTAAATGGCCATCATGTACTTTATTAGCATATCCTTGCATTATAACTGAATCAACTTCACCCCCAACTTTACATACTGGACCAATCACAGAGTTTTTTATTTGAGTTAAGGGTTTAATTATTGTGTCAGAACCAATATATATAGGACCTTCCAAATATGATGGTCCGTAAATCTCTACACCAGAGTCTACTAATACCGGGCCATAAGAAGCATTGATGGTGACATTGGGTTGAATTGTAGCTTTATTAATTAAAATATGATCAGGATTAACCAATGATAATCTGTCGCCATCTTTTTCATCATAATTATTTTTAAAGGTACCCATTTCATATTCAATCGTATTTGGTATACAATCGATAATTTCCCACAGGAATCGACAAAGAGTTACATCCACATCAATTTTATTTTTTATTTGTGGAAGTGATTGAGTTGGCCCACCCGAATCCAGCCATTCTTTTCCTTGATCACTATTTAAATTTGCTCCGATACATTGATTTTTATAATAAAAAGCACAACTATCATTGTTAAGCTTGCTTAAAGTATTTTTTCCCCATATGACATTTCCCAGTAACCATAATCCACCATTAATTGCTTTAGGATTTACTTCCAGATTAGGATATATCTGTTTGGTAAAATCAGCTATGCTTTCTCGTACAAAAACAGATATAGTTGCATTGGGGTATAGAAATTGGATTCGATCCAAGAAAGTTTCTGAACCAATTCTAATATCAAAGACCGGCCTTGTTAATGATAATGGCTCGAAATTTAGAGCATCTTGATCTTCATAAACGTAAATATTCATCCCATACCTATAATTTGAAATATTTCTTTAAACCCACTTTCAGCTAATTCTGCACCCGTTCTTCTCACCATAATATTATAAAATCCGTCTCCCTCATCGCTATAAAATCCTACTTTTAAAGGAGCTACAACCTCTCCACATAACGTAGCTGAGATAGGAGAAAACTCCTGATTTAAATCCAATATAGCATCCACCTTGATTTTATTACAGGTCAATATTAATTCCTTATCGGGTAATCCAAATCGATTTAAATCTTCATCAGAATAAAGTATAAAATCATGAAATTCAGTAAGATCTAATAAATTTCCTACTATTGCAGTACCCAATATTTTCATTTGATCTGCACCTTTGGGCCCCAAAGCATTTTTCATTGAAGCTATAAAACGCTTAGCTAAATCACTTTCCGTGGAATGTTCAGGCAGAATAATTAAAAATCTATTTGGTGATTTACCCTTAGTGGATACGGCTAAACTTTTTACATTTTTTTTATGCTTAGAGCGAAACCGGTACCACCAAAATGCTGCTTGTGTTGTTTTTGACTGTTCCAAATTGACACGAATGTTAACTGATGTGCTTTCTAATCGAACCGAAAATTGTATTAACTTCTGAACTCTTGAAAGGATAAAATGAAGTGAGCGTCGGAAAAAAAATACTTTGGGGCGGCCTAGGTTGGGTTCTTGGTGGCCCCATTGGTGCAATTATTGGCTATTCATTAGCTGGATTTACTGGCCAACCATCTAACGCAAACTACCAGTATACTAGCTACCCCCAAACACAACCTGGTGATTTTATTGTTTCTTTACTGGTTTTATTTGGTGCAGTGATGAAAGCAGATAAGCAAATGCTAAAGTCTGAACTGGATTATGTAAAAGAATTTCTTTCAAAGCAATTCGATCGGGAACAAGTAAAAAATTTTATGATCCTATTTAAGGATATTACCAAACAAGACTATCCATTGCGAGATGTATGCCGGCAAATTACTCGATCAATGGATCATCCGAGTCGATTAGAGCTAATTCATATTTTATTTGAGCTTTCTCAGGCAGATGGAAAAATACACCCTGAAGAGATTAAAGTGATCAAAACTATTTGCCGATACTTAAATATCAATATAAATGATTTTAATTCAATCCAAGCAATGTTTGTCCGCAATACTCTTTCTGATTACAAAATATTAGGTATTAATAAAACGGCGACAGATAATGATATAAAAAAAGCTTTTCGCACTATGGCAACTAAATATCATCCAGATAAAGTTGGCCATCTAGGAGATGAATTGCGAGTATTGGCTGAAGAAAAGTTTAAAGCTGTAAATGATGCATATCAAAACATCAAAAAAGAACGTAGTTTCAAATAATTGTTTTAAATAAATGTCGATAGAAAAATCATTATGAATGAAAAAGCTGGAAAGTTTCCATTCACAAGGGGTATATATCCGAAAATGTACCAAAATAAGCTATGGACCATGCGTCAATATGCAGGATTTACCTCTGCCGAAAAATCCAATGAGAGGTATCATTATTTGATAGATCAAGGAGTTTCTGGCTTATCAATTGCATTTGATTTACCCACACAGATTGGTTATGATTCCGATCATTCTATGGCAGATGGTGAAGTAGGAAAAGTTGGTGTACCCATAAGTTCTATATTGGATATGGAAAAACTTTTCAAAGATATTCCATTGGATCAAGTTTCAACATCAATGACTATTAATTCTACTGCGGCGATTCTCTTGGGAATGTATATAGTAATAGCGGAAAAAAAGGATATTCCCTTGAATAAAATCCAAGGGACAATTCAAAACGATATCTTAAAGGAATATATTGCACGAGGAACATATATATATCCTGTAAAACCATCATTGCGCCTAATTACCGATATATTTGAATTTTGCTCAGAACATATACCCAAATGGAATACGATTTCTATATCAGGTTACCATATCCGTGAAGCAGGATCAACAGCAGCTCAAGAATTAGCTTTTACTTTTGCCAATGGAATTGCTTATGTACAAGCAGCGATGGATAAAGGAATGGACGTTGATATATTCGGACCGCAACTATCTTTTTTCTTTAATGCGCATAATGATTTATTCACTGAGATTGCTAAGTTCAGAGCAGCTAGGAGATTATGGGCAAAGATCATGAAAAAACGATTCGGCGCGAAAAATAAAAAAGCAATGTTATGTCGATTCCATACTCAAACTGGTGGATCTACTCTTTCTGCCCAACAGGTTGATAACAATATAGTGCGAACAACTATTCAAGCTCTTTCAGCTGTTTTAGGAGGGACTCAATCCCTACATACGAATGCGTTTGATGAAGCATTGGCCTTACCAACCGACAATTCCGCAAAATTAGCACTAAGAACCCAACAAATTATAGCACATGAGTCAGGAATTGTAAACTATACGGACCCATTAGCTGGCAGTGAGGTTATTGAAAAATTAACAAATGAATTGGAAGAAAATGCTCAATCAATAATCGATGAAATTGATTCAATAGGTGGAGCAATTCAGGCAATAGATCAAGGGTGGATTCATAAACAAATATCGAAAAGCGCTTATGATTATCAGCAATCAATTGATAATAAAGAACAAAAGATTGTTGGCGTAAATACTTTTGTGGAGAATGAAGAGCCAATAAAAGAGCTTCAAGCAATTGACCATGATCTAGTTGATAAACAGATTAAACAAGTCCATCAATTAAAATCCACACGTGATAATAATGCGGTTCAATTGAAATTAAGTGAGCTCAAATCAGTTGCAAATTCTGAAGATAATTTGATGCCATCAATTATAGAAGCCGTACGAAACAAATGTACACTAGGAGAAATCGCTGATACTCTTCGTGAATGTTTTGGAGAGTTTAATCAAAGTTAATTGAATTTTTGCTATTATTATTTTACCTTTGACCCTAGAACTTCGGAACAATAACTTATTTAATTAGTTAATAATTCTAAAGAGTTAATAATTTATTTCCACATCCAAGTAAAGGAGGTTTTATGAAAAAATTAAATTCGTTGTTTCTTTGTTTTTTCATTATTTCATGCGGGAAACAAACAGCGCCACCTCTGAATCTACAAGACTCTGAAAAAGAAGATACTATTGAAAAAATTACACGAGCTGTTTTACCAGAAGCTCCTGAACCAAACTTCGCTACTTTAGAAGCTGCAATAAATGATGTTCCAGAACCGGATCCAGTCCCAAAGAAAGAACCGGTTGTTACTGAAGATATAAAAGATGAGCTTAAGGTAGAGCCCATTCTTTATGAAGATTTCGCATGGGAAAAGTATATGGTTGAACCAGGAGATTATTTAATTAAAATAGCAAAAGAGGAATATGGCGATTTTAAAATATGGAGGTATATTTATTCTTGGAATAAGGATGACATTGGTGATAATCCAAATCTTATTTATCCATACAATTTTTTAAACCTTCAAAAAGAACGCCTTGCAGCAAAAACAGCTGAACCCCAGTACTTTGATTACTCTGTGCAAGCTGGTGATAATCTATGGAATATAGCTGGAAAACAATATGGTGATGCAAAATCTTGGATTATTCTTCTTTGGGATAACGAAGAACTAATTAAGTCGAATGCTGGTATTCTTAACCCTGGCATGACTTTAAAACTTCGAGAAAAACTAGACCCTAACGCATCATAATACATCATGCTGTCTACTAACCTGGTTCAAACTAATTTAAGAACCAAGTTTTTAGGACAGCATATTGAATATTTTACTCGACTTAAGTCTACAAATGAAGAGGCATGGGAATTAGCTGATAATGGTGCTAAATCTGGTACTATTATTATTACAGATAATCAGTTTGGAGGAAAAGGTCGCGATGGTAGAGTTTGGTTGGCTGTTCCAAATAAAGGCCTCTCCTTCTCAATACTAGTAGAAAAAAAAATTCCTGCCAAATTAAGTGGATGGCTTCCCATATTGGCAGGATTATCTATTAATAAGGCTTTATCTAATTTTGATATAGATATATCATTAAAATGGCCTAATGATATAACCTTAGATGGCCGAAAAATAGGCGGAGTTTTGTGTGAGTCAAAAATAAAAGGTGAATTCGTTTACAAAGCAGTAATTGGAATAGGTCTCAATATTAATGAGAGCAAAGAAGAATTAGATCCATGTCTTGAATCAATTGCGACATCATTACATATCCATTCTGAAAAGTTTTTTCAGCGAGAAAGAATATTAGCTCAAATTTTAAATGAAATAGAGCCCATTATCGAAAAATTTCCTGAAAACATTAATTCGATCCAAACAGATTGGTCTTTAAATTGTAGTCATTTAGATAAAAAAATTGAATTTAACCGCGGTTCTAAAATGATATCAGGCATATTTAAAGGACTCGGAGAAGATGGCTCTGCAATTCTTAAGGTTGATCAATCAGAATTAGAATTTCATTCTGGAGAAATTCAGTAATCAAAATTGATGACTTGCTGAGACTTTTATATTGATCTCATAACCATCAAACTTTTGTTTTAATAAAGCAGTTAGCTCTTGTTTACAAATAACAGTTTCTTTTTGTGAAAGGCCTAACTTGATATTTATTCCAAATAAAATTACATGATGATTATCTGTATTTACCACTCGAATATCATGAATCCCCGTAATACGGTCATCGAGCTTCTTATTCTCAGTTAAGAAACTCCTCACTTCCTTAACCAGGGGATCATCAGGATTTACTGGATCCAAATGAACCGTGGGTTCCACACCCATTGCTTTTTCCAATCGACTTTCTATTTCTTCAGAAATATCATGGGCCTCTGCTGCTGATTTTTTTGCATTTATCTCAGCATGAATATTCACAAATCTGTCATGCCCATAACTATGGACTGAAATATCATGAACACCCAAGGCTCCTGGAACGCTTAATGCAATTTCCCGTATTGCATCTAATTCCATTATATCTGGAGGTTTTCCTATTAAGTCATCTACAGAATCTCGTGCAATATCAAAACCAGTATAAATTAATATTAGAGCAACGAACAGACCGGCCCAACCATCAATAGATGGATATCCAAAGTTCCCAGCAATTAATGCCATTAAAACAAGAACGCTTGAGATTGCATCAGTGCGGTGGTGCCACGCATCAGCGTGGAGCAAACCAGATGCAATTTTTGATGACAAGAATTCAGCATAGCGAGCTGTGATTTCTTTAATTATTATTGTTAAACCCAATATTATTACCATCCACCAATCAGATATTATTAAAATTGGGTTTTGAATACGATGTACCGCGGTTTCGATAAATTCAATTCCAGCGACACAAAGCAAAATAGAAATAATTAATGTGGCAATATACTCAGCTCTTCCATGCCCATATGGGTGACCCATATCTGCTGGTTTTTTTGCCTGAGTAAAACCCCAAATTACTATTAGAGATGTAATGACATCTGATAAAGTATGAACAGCATCCGCAATAAGGCTTACTGCTCCAGTCATTAGTCCAATAAATAGTTTAAATATAAATAATACTAAGTTAACTGTAGTTGATACCCATCCTTGGAAAATTCCGATTTGGTTGCGATAAGCCCAACTTGATTCCTTTTGTTCAGGAACAAATTTGTTAGTTAAATATTCAAACATTGATTTTATTTGTGATAATAAATACAGTTAATAAGATTATGAATCGTAAGCAGGAATTCCTGTTTCATGCTCACCAATTATAAGTGTATGCATTTCATGGGTTCCTTCATATGTATATACTGATTCAATATTAGCCATATGTCTAATAGGTGAATAATCAATAGTAATCCCATTCCCACCTAATATTTCACGAGAAATTTTTGATACATCTCTTGCCATAACACAATTATTTCGTTTTGCCATGGAAACTTGTTGAAAAGTCATTTTTCCTTCATCTTTAAGACGGCCTAATCGATATACTAAAAGCTGGGCCTCCGTAATTCGTGTTACCAAATCTGCTAATTTTTTTTGAGTTAATTGATATCCTGCAATAGGTTTTGAAAATTGTTTTCTTTCTTTTGAATAATCAAGGGCCGTATTATAACAATCAACTGCAGCTCCCACCATCCCCCATGCGATTCCATATCGAGCCTGAGTCAAACAACTCAATGGTCCTTTTAGCCCTTCAATATTTGGGAGGCGCGCAGTGTCAGGTACAAAAACATTATTCATAGATAATTCTGATGTAATGGAAGCACGTAAACTTAACTTGCCGTGAATGTCGCTAGAAGTAAATCCTTCCATTCCTTTTTCGAGTAAAAACCCGCGAATTTTATCATCATCATCTCTAGCCCAAACAACAGCCACGTCTGCCAAAGACCCATTAGTAATCCACATTTTATTGCCATTTATAAGCCAACCATCACCATCCTTTTTACATCTTGTTATCATTCCGCCAGGATTAGATCCAAAATTTGGTTCAGTAAGTCCAAAACATCCAATTTTTGTTCCTTTTCCTAGTTCTGATAACCATTTAGACTTTTGCTCATCTGAGCCATAGGCATGAATGGGATACATAACTAAAGCACCTTGAACGCTAGCAAATGATCTAAGACCTGAATCACCGCGTTCTAATTCATGAAGAATTAAACCATAGGCAACATTACTAACACCTGCCCCTCCTGATTCTATTGGTAATGCCGAACCCAAAAATCCCAATTCACCTAATTTAGAAACGAGCTCTAACGGGAAAGTGCCATTTTCATAATGCTCGTTAATCAATGGCATAAATTCTGCTTTAACAAAATCAAACGCTGTTTGTTGGATTAGTAATTCTTCATCTGATAGCAAATCTGTTATGTTAAAAAAATCAGGACCGTGGTTTTTCATGATTATCCTTATTATTTCTAGTGCGTAATTTACTTTTTTTCTTATTAATCTGATGAAATAAATAAGATAGGCTTTACCAAAAAGGCCTTAAAAGGTCAGGATTTAATTTCTTCACATCTATTTGGTTATGTAATATTGATGCTTGAAAAAGCTATAATGATTAAACAATGAATACTAAACGAAGAGAAATGGTTGATGGAGCGGCTGCCATTGCACGTGGAGCACTAGATGCTGGTTGTAACTTTTATGCTGGATACCCAATCACTCCAGCATCAGGAATTCTAACGCATATGCTCCGCGAACTTCCCAAAGTTGGAGGCATTGGATTGCAGGGAGAAGATGAAATTTCATCTCTTGGGCACTGTATTGGAGCTGCAACTGCCGGTGCGACTGTATTTACTGCCACTAGTGGACCAGGGTTGTCATTATACTCCGAGAATCTAGGCTTGAGTATCATGATGGAAATCCCTTTGGTAATAGCAATATCTCAACGACTGGGGCCTTCCACTGGAGCAGCCACCGCAACAGCTCAAGGTGATATTCAATTTATGAGATGGTGTACATCAGGAGGCTATCCTGTTATTGTACTTTCGCCAACAAATATCCCGGAAAGTTATCATTTAACAAAACGTGCATTTAAACTAGCAAAAAGATTCCGTAGCCCTGTATTTATTGCCACGGATAAAGAAACAGTAATGACTACTGAATCAATCGCTGAATCAGAAATGCTCAATGCTCCAAGCTGGAATGATATTCCAGATAAACCTGTATATAAACCTTTGGATCCATATCAAAAAAATGGTGCAATTCATCATTATACCGGGTCCAGTCATACAGAAGAAGGTCATATTACTAAGGATCCGGAAATTATTGCTGAATTCAATGAACGATTAAAAAATAAAATCACTGATCATATTGAAGAGATTTCTTTAGTTAAAGAAGATATGGAAAGTGGATCTGATACATTAATCATTAGTTATGGTATTTCCGCTAGATCTATGGAAGCAGCCGTTAAAAAATTACGATCTAATGGGGAAAAAATATCTGCGCTAACTATTTATTCATTATGGCCAATTCCTGAAAAAAAAATTCTTTCAAGTTTAGATGGGATTAAGCGAATTATTATTCCAGAAATGAATCATGGCCAATATCGACTTGAAATCGAACGGTTAGCAAATAAGAATGTAGATATTGTGGGTGTGAACCGTGTGGATACTTTTCTGATTACTCCTGAAGAAATTATTAAGGCATACAATGACTAAACCAAAATTAGATACTTATATAGCTGAAGAAAATCTACCTTATGAATTTTGTCCAGGATGTAGTCATGGTACAGTTCTTGGCGCTCTAAGTAACAGTTTAAAACAGCAAAACCTTGACCCATCAGAAGTAGTTATTGTGACTGATATTGGCTGTGTAGGTCTTTCAGATAAATATTTTGTTACACATGCCTTTCATGGCCTTCACGGCAGAGCTATAACATATGCCTCAGGAATCAAAATGCAGAACTCTGAACTAAAAGTGATTGTTCTCATTGGAGATGGTGGGTGTGGAATTGGAGGTCACCATTTATTAAATGCAGCTAGGCTCAACACTGATATAACAGTTCTCGTATTTAATAACTTTAACTTTGGCATGACAGGTGGCCAACATTCTGTAACAACACCCTTAGATAGTATTACTGCAACAACAACTCTTGGTAGCACTGATGCTCCAATGGATATTGCTGGTACTGCAAAAGTGAATGGTGGAGGATTTGTGGCTCGGGCAACAGCATTTGACAAAGATTTGCCGGATTTAACCGAAAAAGCAATGAAGCATGATGGATTTTCTCTAATTGATATTTGGGAACTTTGCACTGCATACTATGTCGTTCGAAATGATTTTGGTCGGAAAGAAATGATGGGCTACATGGAGAGCATGAACATGGAATCTGGCATTCTACAGGAAACGGAGCGACCCAGTTTTCAAACCAGTTATAAAGGAATCCAAGAACAAGCCAGCAAACAAAAATCTATGAGTGGTTTAGTATTGGATACTAAATTTTCCTCAGATCTTGAAAAACCTGTTCGAATCGTTTTAGCTGGAGCTGCAGGGCAAAAAGTTGTTTCCGCAGGAAATTTACTTGCGTCAGCTGCAACTCTTTCTGGTTTATGGACTAGTCGTCGAGCGGATTTTCCCATCACAATACAAACGGGATTTTCTGTAGCTGAAATTGTTATATCTCCCGAACCAGTTCTCTATTCTGGAATCATTAAACCTGATGTGGCAGCTTTGATTGCGTCAGAAGGAAAAGCTAAAATTGACCGTTTAACTGGAGCGATGGGAGAATCGGATACAATTTATTTTGCGGATAACTTGGGTGATGTGGATTCTTCTGCAAATCAATTACCTTTGGAATTTCCTGAAAGCGCAAAAAAAGAAGTTCGCAAAAATGTAGCCGCGTTGACCGCAGGATACCTTACAAAACAATTAAATCTATTCCCCTTTGAAGCATTGAAGGAAGCGGTTCGCCAAACCCAAAAACCAAAGATAGCTGAAATTAATCTCGGAGTATTAGCCCACTTTGAATAGCGACTTCGCGGCTAGTTTTTTAAACTATCCAGTTTCAATTTAAATTCTCTAAGTTCACGAATATTGCCCAATTCAATTTCCCCAGACTCCCATTTCAACTTGAAATCAACTTCCGTATCAGACCCACCCTGTTTTTGATATAATGGAAAAAGGTCCCCTTCTTCCCGGGGTTTATTTGTATGCAGTGTGGCAGTTAATTGATAAGCTAAATCTTCATTAATATCATTAATAACACGATTGGGGAGATTTTTTTCCAGTAGACTTTGTTCAATTCGAGAGAAGCGCATGCCTTTCACAACATAATCCTGATAAGCTTCCCATGCGAATGGTGCGACTGCTTTAACCGACTCAGCCATCGCATCGGAAAACACTCGAATCTCGTATTGGGCATGACCGTCAGATCTAAGTCCGATAAAGTGAAGCAGATTATGAAGATCGTTTTTCCAATACCATTCCGTATAAAGATTAACCGGGAGGACAGATCGCGCCAATTCACGAGCTACACCCGCTTTATTCAATTCAGAATAAATAGCAAAACTGCGCTCTGAAATTTCTTTAAAATAATCCTGCACTTTTTGCTTTAATTCCGCTGGAACTTCACCCATTCTACCCTGCTTATTCAATGCAGATTGGAATTGAATATTCTCAGGGTCTGGATAATAAAATTCATCTCTCGCTTCAGAATAACGAAGTGAATATTCATTAATATTGGCTGTTCGATGACGAACCCACTGACGCGCTACAAAAATAGGCATCTTACAATGGTATTTAAATTCGACCATTTCAAATGGCGTTGTATGCCTATGCCGCATAAGATATCGAATTAATCCTCGATCTTGTGAAACCTTGCTGGTTCCTTTCCCATAACTCACACGGGCAGCTTGTACTATAGCGTCATCACCCCCCATTGAATCCACAAGGCGAACGAATCCTTTATCTAAACATTTGATAGCATCATCTGGTATCTGGGTCATTTTCTTAATCTATAAATTATTTTTTTCTAAATATCATTACACCATCTCTAACAGGCAAAAGAAGCGACTCTAATCTATTATTATTTTTTATAAGTTCCGTCGTTTCTCTTAATGCTTTTGCATTATCATCTTTGGGATTCAACACCTCACCACTCCAAAGCATATTATCTAAAACCGCTATTCCACCTTTTTTCAGCAAAGCAGTTCCTTTTCGATAATATTCTGGATAATTAATTTTGTCAGCATCTATAAATATCATATCAAATGACGCGACATGAAATGACTCTAGAATAGTGATTGCGTTTCCTTGATGAACTTTTATTTTATCACCTACGTCTGACTTATTAAACCAATTTGTAGCTGTTTTAACATGTTTTTCCATAAGCTCACATGAGTGGACTTCTCCATCGACAGGTAGAGCCTCTGCAATTTTTAATGTACTATAGCCAGTAAACATTCCAATCTCTAGCACACGTTTTGCACCAGAAATTTTAATAAGGAAATGTAAAAGACCACTTACCAAAGGCCCAGAAAGCATTTCAGGAATTTTTTCTTTTTCCCAGGTTTTTTTAGATAATGCTTTAAGTAGTTTATTATCTGATAAAGATTGATTTACGCAATATTCTTCAATTTTTTTTGAAACCAACTTCATTTTATTTTTTGTCGGATTTACTTACACTAAAATATCGTGAATTGGGATGAGAAAAATACCAACCACACACGGATGCAGCGGGGTACATCGCTCTAGTCTCAGTTAGCGAAATACCAGTTTTTTCTGCGACTTTAAGTAAAGACCAAATATTATCTTTTTCTTCATGATCAGGGCATGCAGGATATCCTGGAGCAGGTCTAATACCCTGATATTTTTCTTTAATCAATTCATCATTATCCATTTTTTCATCAACATCATAGCACCAAAACTCTTTACGAATTCTTTCATGCATTCTTTCGGTCAATGCTTCAGCAAGTCTATCTGCTAAGATTTTTGACATAATTGCATTATAATCATCATTATCATCTTCAAACTTTTTTACAATTTTTTCAAGTCCGTGCCCGGTTGTTACAGCGAAAAGACCAATAAAGTCATTTTTCGGAGCAATGAAGTCTGCTAAACAATAGTTTGTTTCCCCTAAGCCTTTATCAACTGTTTGTCGAGGAAAGTGAAATTTAGCATCACCCACAAAAACAGACTCATTTTCAGCATATGCTGGATGTATACCTATAACAGCTTTAGCTGTTAACATTTTTTGTGATATAATCTGGTCTAATAACTGTTTTCCATCATCAAAAAGTTTCTGTGCCTCATCTCCATACTTTAGATCATCTAGAATTCTTGGAAAAAGTCCTTTTAGCTCCCATGCGTGAAAAAAAGGTGACCAATCTATATAATCTATAAGTTCATCTAGGGGATAGTCATTAAATACTTTATTAGCTTTAAGTTTAGGAATCGGGGGCTTATACTTTTCCCAGTCGATATTAATTTTTCTCTTCCGAGCTTCTTCAATAGATAAATGTGCCTTTAAATCTTTATTTTCGCGAGATATTCTTATTTGTTCGAATTCAGACCGCACTTCTTTAACATAATTTTCTCTTAATTCACTATTGAATAGTTTACTTACAACACCAACTGCGCGAGAAGCATCAATTACATGAATTGTAGGTCCAGAATAATTTTTCTCAATTTTTACTGCTGTATGTTTTTTACTTGTTGTAGCTCCTCCTATTAATAAAGGAATATCAAATTTTAGGCGCTCCATCTCTTCTGCAACGTAAATCATTTCATCTAAACTAGGTGTTATGAGTCCTGAAAGACCAACAATGTCAGCTTCTAATTTTTTTGCTTCAGACAATATTTTATCTGAATGTACCATTACTCCAAGATCAATAATATCATACCCATTACAACCTAAAACTACTCCAACAATATTTTTCCCAATGTCATGTACATCTCCTCTCACAGTAGCTAAAATAATTTTTCCATTAGATTTACCTGCTAAACCCATTTCCTTTTTTTCCTTTTCAATATAAGGCACTAAATGGGCAACCGATTTTTTCATGACACGAGCTGATTTTACTACTTGTGGTAAAAACATTTTACCTGAGCCAAACAAATCACCGACTAAATTCATACCTTCCATAAGAGGTCCCTCTATTACATTGATTGGTCGGTCATATTTTTGTCTAACTTCCTCGGTATCTTCATCTATAAAATCAATTATGCCTTCAACCAAAGCATGAGCAAGGCGCTGTTCAACGGACTGCTCTCTCCATGATAAATCTTTTTTCTGAGAGCGTTTTGCACCGCGGTATTCTTCGGCAATCTCAACTAAACGATCTGTCGCATCATCTCTCCTATTGAATATTACATCTTCTACTCGATCCTTTAACTTTGCAGGAATATCATCATAAACAGTTAACTGTCCTGCATTAACTATTCCCATATCCATTCCTGATTGAATTGCATGAAACAGAAAAGCAGAATGCATTGCTTCCCTAACTCGGTCATTTCCTCTAAATGAAAAAGATAGATTACTCACGCCACCACTTATATGAATTCCGGGGAGACTCTCTTTAATAGTTTTAGAAGCCTTGATAAATGCTTCTCCATAATTATTATGTTCTTTAATTCCTGTAGCTACTGCAAAAATATTTGGATCAAAAATTATATCTTCCGGGGGCAGTCCAACTCTTTCTGTTAAAATATGATAGGCTCGAGTACATATTTGAACTTTTCTTTCATAATTATCTGCCTGACCATCCTCATCAAAGGCCATAACTATAACGGCCGCACCATATTTTTTTATCATTTTGGCTTGTTTAATAAACTCAGATTCTCCTTCTTTCATTGAAATTGAATTAACAATCCCTTTGCCTTGACAATGTTTTAGTCCGGTTTCAAGAACAGACCATTTCGAAGAGTCAATCATTAATGGGACTTTTGCAATATCTGGTTCAGAAGCAATTAATCTGAGAAAATGTGACATTGCGAATTCTGAATCGAGCAGGCCTTCATCCATATTGATATCAATTATTTGAGCACCATTTTCAATCTGTTGACGTGCTACAGAAAGCGCTTCTTCATATTCATTATTTTTAATTAAACGCTGGAACCTGGCAGAACCAGTAACATTTGTTCTTTCACCAATATTTACAAAATTTAATTCAGGGCGGATAGTAATAGGTTCAAGTCCACTTAACCTTGTATATGGATTAATAGTTGGTAATGGTCTTGGTTTAATATTATTAACAGCTTCTGTAATGGCTCTAATATGGCTAGGTGTTGTTCCACAGCACCCTCCTACTAAATTTACTAAGCCACTCTTTGCAAACTCCTTTACTATTTCTGCCATCGCTTTAGGAGTTTGATCATATTCACCAAACTCATTGGGGAGTCCAGCGTTGGGATAAACAAAAACGTTGATTTCTGCAGTTCCTGACAGTTCAGATAGCCAAGGTCTAATTTGTTCAGCACCTAAGGCACAATTTAGCCCTACAGCTGTTATCTTAGCATGTCGAATTGAATGCCAAAATGCTTCTACCGTCTGTCCTGACAATGTTCGCCCACTAGCATCTGTGATAGTTCCAGAAACAAAAATAGGTAAGTCTTGTTTAACTTCCTCTAATAATGTGCTAACAGCAAAAAGCGCTGCTTTACAATTTAGTGTATCAAAAACTGTTTCTATTAGGAAAAGATCAACTCCACCATCGAGAAGCCCTTTTGCTTGTTCATAATAAGCTTCTTTTAACTCATCAAATGTTATATTCCTATATTCTGGCTTATTAACATCTGGGCTTAATGATGCAGTCCGACTTGTAGGCCCAATGGCACCTGCAACAAATCTTGGGAAATCAGTAAAACTTTGAGCCACTGATTTTGATATTTTTGCTGCCTCATAATTTATCTCATAAATAAGATTCTGAGTACCATAATCCATTTGCGATATCGCATTCGAATTAAAAGTATTGGTCTCAATAATATCAGCTCCAGCTTCTAGATAAGATTTATGTATTTCACCAACAATTTCTGGTTGAGTAAGGCACAATAAATCATTATTGCCCTTTAGGTCTTTATCATGAGCACTAAATCGTTCATTCCTAAAATCACTTTCTTCAAGCTTATAGGATTGAACCATTGTTCCCATAGCTCCATCAAGAACTAAGATTTTCTCTTTAAACAAATTTTCTATCATTTTTATACTCATACTAATAAAAAACCCTAATGCTAAGATTAGGGTTAAGTCCTTTTTAGCACTTTTCTTTATTGTCGCGGCAATAGGGTGCAAATCACGACACGTAATGAAATTAAGTTCAATATTCGTTTGAAATCAATGAATAAGTGATAATTTTATTATTCTTGGTGATGGATAGTATGTTGTGTAGTTTTACTATCGTTGAAGATGGATTGAAGGTACAAAATCCAAAAAGTTTTTAGGTCTGATTTTAGACCATTGCATAATAAATAAAAGAATTTTTCGACCTTAAGAAAATAGACGATCTATTTCTGTGGTATTTTATTTCGGCTGAAAAGCCGTTTATTGCCTTCCTACTCATCTTCCATTTGTAATAAATAACAACCCAAAAAGTTGATAAATCTTGGGAGTAATTATATGAAAAAAGAGATTTATATCAGCGAAAGTATGGGAGAATCTCGTATTGCTATCATTGAAGATAGTACGTTAGTCGAGGTTTATGTTGAGAAACAAGACCATCAACGCATGGTAGGGAACATTTATAAAGGTCAAGTTGAAAATGTCCTCCCTGGTATGCAAGCGGCTTTTGTTGATATCGGATATGATATCAACGCATTTCTCCCCTTTTCTGAAATTGAAAATTCGGCCTATCTTTCCGAAATTGATGATAGAGATGACAATTCATCAAAGAACAAAAAAGATAATAAAAAACCTCGAAGAAGAAACAATAGTAATGTCAATGTTGATCTTAAAACAGGACAAGAAATATTTGTTCAAGTTATTAAGGAAGCATTTGCGGGTAAAGGCCCTCGCGTAACAACTGAGATTGCTTTCCCGGGCAGATTATTAGTCCTAGTTCCAAATGCAAAATATATTGGTATTTCAAAGAAAATATGGGATAAGTACGAACGACGTCGTTTGAAAAAAATTGTTTCTTCTTTAAAAGATAAAGATATGGGAGTTATAGTAAGAACAGTTGCTGAAGGCAAAAGTGAAGAATTAATAAAAAATGATTTTAATAATTTAGTCGAAAATTGGAAAAAACTTCAGTCAAAGAGTAAGCGCACCAAGGGTACTGCATTGTTATATGAAGATCTTGAAACCGCTTCAAGTGTCATACGAGATCTTTTTACACCTGATATTGGTAAAATTGTTATCGATTCAAAGAAACTCTATAGAAAACTTCAATCTTACTTGGAAGATATCTCTCCAAACATGGCAAATCGATTAGAACACTATAAGCTTAAACAACCATTATTTGAGAGTATGGGCTTTGAAAATGAACTAGATAAATTGTTAAGACCCAAAGTCTGGTTAAATAGTGGGGCTTATCTAATTATTGAAAAAACAGAAGCGATGGTTGTTGTCGATGTAAATAGTGGACGTTTTATTGGAAAAAAGAATCATGAAGAGAATTCTTTAAAAATAAATCTTGAAGCTTGTAAAGAAGCTGCTCGACAATTACGACTTAGAGATCTATCAGGGCTTGTTGTTATTGATTTTATAGATATGCGTGAAGATTCTAATCGGCGCAAGATTTACTATGAGCTTAGGAAAGAACTAAAAAAAGACCGTGCTAAAGTTGCCGTTTCTCCAATATCTGAATTTGGATTATTGGAAATGACACGACAACGGATTCGATTAAGCCTATTAGACTCAATGAGCGAAGAATGCCCTACTTGCCATGGATCTGGAAGGATTATTTCACGAGAGACATTGATCACTAGAATTGATTATTGGTTAAGGAGATATAAAGCTAAACACCGAAGCTTAAAGTTAAAACTAGAACTTCACCCAGAGATTGCTGAATTTCTAAAAAATAATAAAAAAGCACTTAGAGGTTTAATGTGGCAAAATTTTACTTACATTTCTATCGAAGGCAATAATGATATATCTAGAGATGAATTTCGATTCCTATCTAGTGGTAACGGGCAAAAAGAGATCGAACATGTAGGTATTGAACACAAGAGAGATAAGGCTTAGATTCCTCGACTTTTTTAGGAATAAAATGTTTGCAATAGTTAATATAGCAGGAAAACAATATAGAGTTGAAAATGGAGCTCAAATTAAAGTTCCTAATCTTAATTCTGAAGAGGGTAGTAAAGTTAAGTTTGATAATGTGCTCTTAATTGATAATGACGGGACACTCGATGTTGGTAATCCACTATTAAGTGGTGCTACGGTATCTGGTACTATTTTGAAAAATGGACGAGATCGAAAAGTCATAGTTTTCAAGAAAAAACGTAGAAAAGGTTTTCGCAGAAAAAATGGACATAGGCAATCCTACTCAATTGTAATGATAGACGCTATATCAATGTCAGCTCCAAAAACTAAAGCTGCTCCAAAAACTAAAGCTGCTCCAAAAACTAAAGCTG
>CAYRYZ010000005.1:43153-67154 GCA_964428745.1 uncultured bacterium
GCTCCAAAAACTAAAGCTGCTCCAAAAACTAAAGCTGCTCCAAAAACTAAAGCTGAAAAGAAAAAGGATTAATTATGGCTCATAAAAAAGGAATGGGTAGTTCAAAAAACGGTCGTGATTCCAATGCCCAACGACTTGGTGTCAAAGTTGCTGATGGACAAAATATTTTTGCAGGTGGTATAATTTTGAAACAACGTGGTACAAAAATTCATCCAGGAACTAATGTTGGTCGTGGAGGAGATGATACATTATTTGCTACGTCTGATGGTGTAGTAAAATTTTCACGTAAAGGTAGAAAAAGAAAAATTGTAAGTGTTGTGAGCTAATTCATCATCAATTATATAAATAAAAAACCCTATTTTTTTCTAAAATAGGGTTTTTTATTTATAGTATACTTAGATAGCTTAATTTCAATTAATGTTAATCATATTAAAAATAGAGGTTTGTAATGTCTCGGCCTAAAATAGGACTTATTGGTGGAGGACAAATAGGTGGAAATTTGGCTCTTCTTGCTGCTCAAAAAGAATTGGGTGATGTTTTTATTTTTGATATACCTAAAGCAGAAGGAATGGTAAAAGGAAAAGCTTTAGATCTAATGCAATTGCGACCTCATGATGGGTATGATAGTAATATTACTGGAACATCAAACTGGGATGACTTAAAAAATGTTGATGTTTTTATTATTACGGCAGGCATGCCCAGAAAGCCGGGCATGAATCGAGAAGATCTTCTTGATATAAACCTTGGAATTATGAAAGATGTAGCAACCAATATCAAAAAGCAGGCTCCAAATTCATTTGTAATTGTTATTTCTAATCCATTAGATGCAATGGTATATGCATTTCATAAAGTTTCTGGATTTAACAAAAATCAAGTTGTTGGAATGGCTGGCGCCTTAGATAGTGGACGTTTTCGCGCATTTATTGCAATGGAAACAGGTTATTCAGCTCAAGACGTCACGTGCATGGTCCTTGGTGGCCATGGAGACACTATGGTTCCTATAACAAGGCTAGCAACTATTGGAGGTGTACCAATAGAATCAATTATTCCAGAAAAACGATTAGATGAAATTGTTGAGCGTACTCGCTTTGCAGGAGGTGAAATCGTAAAACTATTTGGGAATGGTTCTGCATTTTATGCGCCTGCTCAATCTGCTATTGAAATGGTAGAGTCCTATTTAAAGGATAAAAAAAGGGTTATCCCATGTGCCTCTCTTTGCGAAGGGGAATTTGGCATTGACGGATATTTTATTGGCGTCCCAACAGTCATTGGCTCTGCGGGAGTAGAACAAATACTTGAGTTTAATCTGCGCGATGACGAAAAGACTGCTCTAAATGAGACCTTAGATGCAGTTAAAAAGACTGTAGCTGAAACAGGACTATAGTTCTAGACCTAAATAAATAGAACCTTTGTCTATTTTTATAGGGAATTTTCTGACTTTAATCGAAGAGTTATTTACAGCACAAGCTGTATGAACATCAAACTCCCATAAATGAAATTTACACTGGATAACAGTATCTGAGATATTACCATCGGAAAGCGATGCTCCTCTATGGGGACATCGATTATCCCAAGCTATTATTTTCCCATTTATATTAAAAATAGCAATAGGGATATCATCTATAATGACTAGTTTACTACCACCGATAGGGATATCATCCAATTCAGCTATTTTTTTCATTGAATCATAGATAAAACTTGTTTTACCAACTTTTCAATGCCATCAGCGGCCTCTTTAATTGATTGAGCCTCCATATAAGCTGGGGTTGAAACAAGATTGTTATCTTCATCTACTACCATATCTGAGACTTTACATTCAACATGAACGCTTCCCATTGATTCAATATCTTTTGAAGTCGCTTCATCAAAACCAATAGTCATATTAGCAGATGCACCTTGTTCTCCAAATATTTTGGCCATCATAACTGGCGCAATACAAATAGCACCTATTGGTTTATTTAGCAATTGCAATTCAGAAATGAGTCTATATACATCTGGATTAATGGAACATTCTGAACCCGCCATGGCATAATCACATAGATTCTTTGCTACACCAAAACCTCCAGGTATTATTAAAGCATCAATATCGTTTCCCGATATTTCAGCCATATCTTTAATATTTCCACGGGCAATTCTCGATGCTTCCACTAGAACATTTCGATATTCATCCATCTCTTGACCTGTATAATGATTTATAACATGCATTTGATCAATATTAGGTGCCATTAATTCCATCTCAACTCCAGCTCTATCTAAAGCCAACATTGCAATAACTGACTCATGTATTTCGGCACCATCATTCACACCGCAACCGGATAATAATAATCCTACTTTTTTCATTTATGATTCCTTTCTTTCGGATTGAATTTAATATTTCGTTTTAATCCAGAAAGTTTTGTCCGCTTAGCTGCAGATCCTTTAAATAATTTACGAAATTCTGGTTCATCTAATTTTTCCCAATCTCTATTTTCCCAATTAATTATTTCTGAACGTGGTTTAAAATATTCTTTTTCTGTTACTTGATTAAATTTATCATTCCACGGACAAACTTCTTGACATATGTCACAACCATAAATCCAGCCAGAAAGCTTCGTATCATCAGAAAATAATTCGATCCGGTTTTCTATAGTATTATATGAAATACATTTTTCTGAATCTATCTTATATTCAGTTAATGCCTGAGTAGGACAAGCTTCAATGCAAGCCATGCATGTACCACATAAATCTTCCTTAAATGGCAAATCATATTTCAACGATACATCAACAACTAACTCGCCTAAAAATAACCAACTACCATAATCTTTTGTGATCAAATTTGTATGTTTACCTTGCCAGCCTATACCCGCTTTTTGTGCCCAAACTTTTTCCATTATTGGTGAAGTATCTACACATGCTATCCCTTTTAACTCTGGGCATTCCCCCTTTAACCACTCCAATAATTCAATTAGACGCATTTTAAGGATATCATGATAATCATCTCCCCATGCATAATTACTAAATTTATAGTCGGAATTAATATCAGATTGATCCATCCCAACATAATAATTCATGGCAACTGATATTACTGATTTAGCACTGGGAAAATATTTGTGTATATCTCCTCTTTCGCTCTTTCTATCTGCAATCCATTTCATGCTCGCATGACCATCATTACTGATCCATCGTTCTAAATCATTTTTTTGTTTTGTAATTGAGTCAGCTTTAGTAATACCAACTTTGTCAAAACCAAGCTTAATTGCTTTAGATCTAATTTTTTCAGAAAGGTGTGACATTATAGGTAATTATAAATTAAGAAAGAAATCTATCTAACCATAATATTCCAATTATCGTTTTTACATCTGTGATCTTTCCTTGGTTAATAAGATTAATAGCTTCTTCTAAAGATAAAGGAAATAATTCCAAAAATTCATCTTGGTCGAGACTTTGATTTGACAATTGTAAATCTTCAGCTAAATACATCCACATCTTTTCATTTGAAAACCCAATAGCAGGATAAATATTTGTTAAAAATGTGAGTTTTCCGGCAATGTATCCAATCTCTTCTTGCAATTCTCTCTTCGCACAAACTAGTGGATCTTCACCGGTGTCTAATTTACCAGCTGGAATCTCGATAAATTCATCCCTAGGCCCATATCTATACTGACGGATAAGACATAAATTGCCATCTGGTAATATTGGAACAATACAAACAGCTCCTGGATGATTGATCCATTCACGCGTACTTGATTTACCATTGGGAAGTTCAACATGATCAAAATATAGATCAATTAGTTTTCCAGAGAAAATTTTCTCAGAAGATTTTTGAGTTTCCTTTAGTTTAGACATCTATAAGTAATTCGTTCTTGGATGGGAATCTTTTGGTTAATTAATCTAATCCCAATCTGAGCTATGCTTATCTAAAAATATTCAATATACGTAATTTTTAATTCTCTATTGAAATAATCAACTTTATCTTCATTAAACAATAAATTGTTAAAATCCATTTCAATGTGAAGATGCTCAACAAATGTCCATCTGATAGCTGCATTTAGATAACCACCTCTATTAATTGCTAAATTTTCTGCTGTCATCTCATTTTCATTAAGTGCTGCATTATACTCTAAGATGAAGGATAATTCCGGATTGAATTCCATATCTAAACCAAAAAAATAGTTGAGGTCTTTATCTCCATCATTTTTCTCAGAAAAATTGTAATTAGAACCTAGATGAAGGCCTAGATTGCCCAAGGGTGTTACCCAATTTTTACTCGTGGAGATATACATGCCCATTGCTTTCACATCATATCTCATTAAAGAATCAGCACTATGAAACTGCCCCTGCCCTTGAGTATCTATACCAATAGATAACCCTGGAAACGATTCTGTTTCATCAATTAATCTATATTTCAAACTTGCTTCTGGTTTAGGATGCCATATTAAGCTATCATCACCAATCAAATTTGCAGAGCCATAAGATAATCCGAATTGAAACCGATCAGTAAGACCCGCTCTTAATGATGTTATAAGACCTCCACCTTTTTGGACACGCATTTGCATAGCAAAGCTTCCTCTAACCAAAGTTCCTGCCGAAGGTACCGTTACTAAATTTGTTGGTGGGGGATAGGTTTGAGACCAGATAGTCTGGAAAATTATAAACCCAATAATAATTGAGTATTTAAATAACTTCATTTATGCTTATGGTATGTGGTTTTCAATGAAACAATTTAGCTCATGCAGATACACCGATGCAATATTAGGGGAAAATTCGTTCTCCATATTTTGAAGTAATAGATTTTACCCGATATATTGGCATGGTAAGCTGATCTGAGTTACCGATAATTTTAAAGATGACCCTTTGTTGTCCCAGCTCAATAATTTCAACCATAAGGCTATCTCCATTAGTTAATAACATATGATCATAATCGGTTTTTGGAATAAATACATCAAAAGGAATTTTAAAATCACGTTTTCTAATATCTTCTAAAATTATAGAGATTTCATCCAAACGATTCGCATATCGAGGAGGTAATGTTTTGTACAATTGATCAGCTGGAGGTTGAATTAATACGACATGGCTTACTTCTTGTCCTTTTGAATCATATTCCCAAATTTCTTTTTTGGCTGTGAGCATATTTACAGCGTAAGCAAACCGCCGCACTATATGTTGCTCTGGTAATGAGCGCCAAACTTCACCTGTTAATAATCCTAAATGATCATAAATAAAATCTATCTCACCATACAACATTCCCTGGACATTCTTAAATTGAATTAAATCAATTTGGCTGGATTCATTTAGAATAAATTTTGATTCTTGCCCATCAAAGTAATTCCTGATTTTGTTATCAAAAGATTTGCGAAATTCTTCAGACCATGGCTCATCTTTTCCAAATTGAATTAAGCTATCTGCCTCCTGATCAAGATTTAAAAAATAACACCTTATTAATGTTTTACCATCATACTCAAGGACTTCTTTTCTATTTGTTTCTCCTTTTTCATCAACCCATTCTTTAATTATCGGGAGTTTTTGATTATTATAAAATACTTGTATATGAGGATCTCCAAATCTTTCTGATGCCATTAATCTAATATCAGATATATAGTTATGTTCATTTAAGTAAAATCTAACAAAACTTATATTGCTTTGACCAAAAATCAATCCTGTAATGAGAAGTAAAGTATAGCGATTAAACAATTTACATGCCTTTGTAGCTATCCATTTGATTCAAATACTCATTTGACCAAGAGAAAAAAACTCCCGATTCAATTTTTTTTCTAATAGTTTTCATTAGTGACATATAGTAGGTCAAATTATGGATGGTACCTAGGCGAAAGGCAAGCATTTCTTTTATATTATATAAATGACGTAAATAAGCTAATGTAAAATTTTTGCATGTGTAACAATGACAATTTGGGTCCAATGACTTAAAAGATTCTTTGTGTAATTTGTTTCCAATATTTATTATTCCTTTACTAGTAAAAAATTGTCCATTTCGTGCATTACGAGTAGGCAAAACACAATCAAACATGTCCATGCCATTCCGCACAGATCTTACTAGATCCGTTGGTCTGCCAACCCCCATTAGATATCGAGGTTGTCTTTTTGGCAATAACTCATCCATTAATGAAACCGTATCAAACATAGCAGACTTCTCTTCCCCAACGGCTAGGCCTCCTATAGCCATTCCACAACTAGAGAATGGAATTAACTCTTGGGTACTTTCTTTTCTTAGGTCAGAGTAAATGCCTCCTTGAACAATGGGGAATAGTGTTTGCATCCAATCATATAAAAATTTGTTATTTTCTAAATATTTTTGGCATCTATTAATCCACAAGGCTGTTCTTTTTACAGCATTTTGAACATCTGATTTATTTGCCTGCCCTGGAGGGCATTCATCAAACGCCATAATAATATCTGATCCTAAATGCTGTTGAATCTCCATAGATAATTCTGGATTAAAGAAATGAGAGGAGCCATCCAAATGAGATTGAAATTTAACTCCATCATCCGAAATATTATTTAATCTCGCTAGTGAAAAGACTTGAAATCCACCGCTATCAGTTAATATAGAATTTTTCCAATTCATGAAATTGTGAAGACTGCCAGAACGATAAATAAGATTATGCCCAGGACGAAGATAAAGATGATAGGCATTTGAAAGCACAATCTGAGCATTTAAATCATCTAAAATTTTTGGATCTATAGCTTTTATAACACCTTGAGTACCAACAGGCATAAAAACTGGAGTTTGAATTTTACTGTGATGAGTTTCAATAAGACCACAACGAGCAGACGAGTCCTTATCTTGAAAGGTAACCGAAAATTTCATTAAAACAATTTTTGAAAAACTTCAACTACATTGGATATACCAATAATGTCAATTGACTTACCAAGCCTTTTAAGTCGCTCGACATTAGAATTAGGTGCAATCACATTTTTAAATCCTAATGATTTTGCTTCATTAATTCGTACATCTAATCCTCTCACTGATCGAACTTCACCTCCTAGCCCAACTTCGCCAATTAGAACGACTGAATCAGAAATCAACTTATCTTTAATGCTGGAGGCAATAGCAGCTATAACCGAAAGGTCAGCTGCAGGATCGTTTACTTTTAAACCACCAACTAAATTAATAAAAACATCTTTTGTCCCTGTTTGTATTCCTAATCTTTTCTCTAATACAGCTAGTAGCATAGCAAGACGTTTATAATCAAATCCATTTACATTACGTTGAGGTGTCCCGAAATTTGCGTTAGAGGCCAAAGCCTGAATCTCTACAAGAATAGGTCGACTTCCCTCCAATGATGGAAAAATCGTTGATCCAGTAATATTATTTTGGCGTTCTGAAAGAAATAATTCTGATGGATTATTAACTTCAATTAATCCATTATTTTCCATCTGAAAAATCCCAACTTCATTGGTCGTTCCAAATCTATTTTTTGCACAGCGTAAGATACGGTGATCATATTTGTCATCTCCTTCTAAATAAAGCACGGTATCTACCATATGTTCTAACATCTTAGGCCCTGCTATCACTCCTTCTTTGGTAACATGACCAATCATCATTATCGCTATATCTTGTTGCTTTGCCAACTGTAAAAATTGTTGCCCACATTCCCGAATTTGCGAGACCGATCCCGGTAGTGAATCTAATTGATCACTGAAGATAGTTTGGATTGAATCAATGACAACTAATTCAGGATTAATCAAAGATACTTGATCTAAAATTAGATCAATATTATTTTCAGAAGATAGATGAAGTTTTTCTGATGTCACCCCAAGTCGTTTTGCCCTCAGACCAACTTGAGCTTCACTCTCTTCAGCTGAAATATAAAGAACTGGTTTTTCAAAAACGGGTAAAATTTGTAGAGCAAGTGTAGATTTACCAATGCCAGGGTTTCCACCTAATAGAATTAATGATCCAGATAATACCCCGCCTCCTAGAACACGATCCATTTCAGGAATACCAACGGAAATTCTCTGAGCCTCTCCGTTAGTTAGAACATCCACCAAAGTTTGAGATTCTTTAACAAAAGCATTTTTTCGAGAATGTTTTTTATTGGAGACTTTATATTCACTAAGAGTTCCCCATTCATTACAAGATGGACACTGACCATTCCATTTAGGATGATCATTGCCACAAGCGGAGCAAAGATAAACGGTTTTAGATTTTATTTTAGCCATATACTAGAAAGAAATTCCATTAGGCTATCTGTAGAATCAAGGTGAAAGGGGAAAATTATTTACCAGTCATACCCTATTGACAAATACCATTGGGGTTTTGAAAATCCAGAGTCCGTCCAATCATAGGCTGCTTCTATTCGCCATAGCATAAAAATAGGTAACTTAATTCCGTAGCCAACAGAACGAACCCAGGGAGAGAATTTATTAGGTAAATTATTCCCATATTTTGCTTGCAGATAAGCAAAATCTTCAAATTCTCGTTTATCATCCCAAGCCGCTCCAATATCCATAAATACATGCCCAAGAATGTTGCCTAGTGTCATTTTGAAGGGAAAACCAACTTGTAAGTATTGAATTAATGGAAAACGAAATTCTAGATTTGCAAGAGCCACATTAGTACCAAATCTTTCTGAAAACCTAGCACCTCTAAGAGGGTAAGCAAATTCAGAAAAGTAGATATCCTGCAAAAGAGATTTATTTTGACTATCTAATATTACATTTCTCCATCTAGCCTCATTTGTATCACCATCATTGACACCATTTGTTGATCCAGTGCCTAAAAGCCAATTTTGCATTCCTCCCAAGTAAAATTTTTGAGGATTTTCTCCAGTACTGGTCCCAAAGAATAATCGTCCTGCTAATGAATAATCTCTATTAATCATGTGATATTTTCTAAGGTCAACTTTGAATTTTTGGTAAGAGATACCTTTTCCACCCATAGCAGGGCTCAATTCGACTGTAGTATTCTGCCTGAATCCATCAATAGGGCCAGTATAACCAAACACTGAATTATCATAAATATAGCTCAATGTTGGATTTGCAGATACGAACCCATCTTCATCCACAATTGTATTTTGGTTTTCAAAAGAATTTATTTCAAACAATTTATAATCTAAATTATGAAATACAAGGCCTGCATCAATTCGATGGAATCGATTAAATGGTCTTGATGCCATTGTAGCAAGTCCATAGTGTCGCATTCTCGCTGTTTGTTCTACTGGGAATCCATACTGATTATAATAACCACCAACAAAGAAAAAATCAGCTTGATGAAAAACTGTAAAATAATAATCTACTCTATTTTTCAAGTAAGCATAGTTCAAAAAATAATCACTATTTGTGAGTGAAATCTGGGATTCAATTGCTACTGATAATTGATGGTCACCCATTAAATCACTAAAATAAAAAACAAGCAGTCCTTGATGCCCAAAAACATTATTGTATCCATATGAGCCTTGTGCAATATCTAAACTAAATTTGGTTTTGTAAACTTGGGGAATGTATTCTCCATCATTCCCAATAAATACTGAATCAGATTTTAAGGATATGGGATCTTGCTCAAAATCTTTATCATTATAATGTTCATACTCATAGGCAAAGATATATGAAGAATAATCTGTTGTCATTGCCTGAGTTCCTTCTCGCTTATGCTTTCTTAAATCTGCTAATTCTTCCATATCATTACTTTTGCGATTTGCTATGTAATTGGTAGGTTTAACAGAAACTTTATCAAGATCTAATGGATTGTTTAAACGATAAATATCCCAACCTAATCCTGAATACCCAGAGAATACTAAGGACCCATCATCTTTTGTTAGGCTTAATTGGAATAAACCTGTGAGTAGGTTAGTTACGACTTTTGATTCTCCACTATCTAAATCATGATGAAATAAATTCCAAGTCCCTTGATAATCCGCAGTATAAAAAAGCATATTTCTAGTATTAGAAAAAATAGGGTAATTCTCATTGAATTCAGTATCGGTTATTTGAGTGATCTTCTTTTTATTAACATTAATTGTATAGATATTTTTTTGACTGTAATTGTGAGAAAACATATCTTTTGCAGAAATATCTCTATCTCCAATATTATTGCCTCTATCAGATACAAAAACTATCTGTTTCCCATCTGAACTCCACGAGGGCTCAGTATCTGAGTAAACATCATTTGTTAGATTAGTAAGTTCTTTTGATATCAAATCATACGAATAGAGATCACTAGCTCCACCTTCATTACCAACAAAAGCTAACTTATTACCATCTGGACTCCATGATGCTGTAAAAACACCATCTAGTTTAAATGGAATTTTTTCTTGCTTACCAGACTTAACATCAATGAGATAAAGAGCATCCGAAGAACCTGCTTTTGCAGCAATCACAATTTTTTTACTATCAGGAGACCAATTAATACCTGGCTGTAAAAATTTTAATTCTTCGAAATCAATAGATCGATTACCTTTAATTAATCTCTTTATCTTTTTTCCAGATATTGCATCCAAGAGGTATATATCCATATAACCTGAACGATCAGAAAGAACAGCAATATGACTACCATCCGGTGAAATTGTAGGTGAAACGTTATAAAAGTTTTTCTCTTTTTTATGATCTGTTAATCGCTGGGCTATATCTTTTACTTCATCTCGACCAGCCACATCAGGATAGTATTCTTTCTTAATATATTTGTGCCACTGTTCGGTCAATTCTTCAAAATCCATACCTAAGGCATCTTCAAATCCTTTTTGAGCATTTCCATAACGTTTCATTGATTGAAAGATTTCACCAATTTTTTCACGCCCATACTTACTTGCTATAAATCTCCAAACTGATTGGCCCCCTTTATAAGCTAAAAAGTATTCTAACTCTCTAATTGTAGGTATTCTCTCATTAATAGCCAAATCACGAATAATCATATCTGCCTCGGTATCCCAATTCATAGATAGATATTCTGCTAGTCCTTCGTTTGTCCATAGCGGAAGCATTAGTCTAATATTATTAGATACGACATTCTGCATTCGTCCACCATAGACTAAATCATTAATCATAGCATGAACTAATTCATGATGAACAACATGTCTAAATGATTCATAGTCACCTTCAAAAGGTAATACTATACGATTTTTATATAATTCTGTAACACCGCCAATACCTTCTTGCATGTAGACACCAACAACATTGTTTTGCTGAAATTCATTATGAGAATGATAAACGATTATTGAAACTCGCTTCTTCAAGTTCCACCGCAAGTGTATTGCTATTTGTTCGTAAGCTTTTGATGCAGCCTCCATTGTAAAAGTTGCTAACTCAATCTCATCTCCATAATAATACACATCAAAATTTGGTGAGGATATATAATTCCAATCAAAATCCCTATATTGAACTTTATTTTGCCCAAAGGATTGTGCAGAGATAATAGATCCTGAAAGGATCAACATAATAAAAATAAATCGTTTCATGTTTTTATAACGTCGAATTTAAATTCATAGTTCCTCAAATTCGACAATAAACAATGAAAAAAGTTAAAAATAAAAAAATTAAATATTATTCATTCAAGATTGACTGTCCCCTCGTGAAACTCTTAGTTTAGGCACTATGGATTTACCAATCTATTTTATATCCGATATTCACTTAATGTTGAATAGAGAAGAATCTGAGTTGGAGCGACAAGATATTCTTTTCCAATTCCTTGATCACGTCAAGGAAACTAGAGGGTCTCTAATTATTAATGGAGATTTGTTTGATTTTTATTTTGAATACAAAGATGTAATTCCTAAGGTTTTTGTTCCTTTCTACAATAAGATTTTAGATCTTCGAAAATCTGGTATCAAAGTTCACTATGTATTGGGAAATCATGATTACTGGGTATTAGATTTTATTACGGAGACTCTTTTTGATAAAACTTATTTTACTGATACTACATTTAGTGTTAACGGAAAGAATATTTATGTAACACATGGTGATGGTTATCTATCTTGGGATCGTGGATATAGATTCTTAAGGAGAATTATTCGCTCTCGATTATTTATATGGATTTACAGATGTATACATCCAAATATTGGTTATGCTTTTGGACGTTGGGTTTCGAAAAAAGGTGAGAATTATGAACATTCGGACCAATACAACGAACGTATAGCAAATGAGATGTCTATTCATGCAGAAAAACGTTTAGGAGAAGGGTATGATTTTTTTGTTACTGGTCACTATCACCAAGCAAAGGAATTATCCCTCAAAAGTGGTAAATTGGTTATACTTGGTGATTGGCTCAGTTTTTTTTCTTATGCAAAATTTGACGGCCAAGATCTGAAGTTACATTTCTGGGGAAAAGATGAAACATCGTAATCAAATAGTATTCATATTAATGATTTGCCTTTGTTTTGAAGGCTGTTCTATGATCAAAAAATTCCTACCTGGGAAAAAGGGGTCGGATGATATTTCATATGAACTAATTGAGAATCTTAGTACAGCTTTCAGTGAGGGAAAGCTTCAGGCACTCGAAGAGATGATTGCGATATATAATGACACTAATCAACCTTATGATGTACGAATGGCAGCTGGACGAGCATTAGCTGAAACACAACATCCAACAGCATTAAATGCATTATCTGAGACAGTAGGTGAAGCAGCAGCTTTAGATGTTAGTTTTATGATTGGGTCTATAGAATTATTAGCTCAGTTTCGCGATGATCCACGTGCTGCAGATGCAATGGTAAATGCAATGAATAAAGTGGAAGAAAAAACAAACTCACTGCAATTAGCTTTAGTTAAAAATTTGAACAAAGTCAGAACTAAAGATCAAGTTTTGGCGCTTTTAGATTTATATGAAGTAAGCCGAAGTAATTTTAATCGGACAGAAAAACTACTCACAGAAACACTTGGAGCTCTTGGTACAGATGAAGTAGTCCCAATATTAACAAAAATCTCTAGAGACCCTTTTGTTAAACTAGGTATAAGAAATAGGGCATTGGAAATACTTGGAAAGAAGGATCCTTCTCAAGTTGCAGGTGCTTTCGCTGAGTTACTTGGAGATCCAGAAACAAATCTAGAAGTCAGAAATTTTGCTCTTGATACAATGAAAGGTGTAAAAGAAGAAAATTTAATATTAGCGCTATTGCAAACCTATCGAACAGGTAAAGATCAATACTATAATATACTTAACACTCTACTTGAGGCACTTGGAGAATTTGATGATCCAGAAATCAGACGATCTGTGGAAGAAATAGCTATGAATGATTCATACCCGCTTGAAATTCGTATAAAGGCTATTGACAAATTATCTGAAATTAGTGACCAATCTGTAATACCATTACTTATGCCCATCTTATCTGATTATGATCAATACAAACTCCATGCTCCTGTAATCCAAGCAGTTAGAAACTTGGGCGGATATGATCAATATAGACAAGAAATTAAACGACGGACTTTTGAAGCCCATCAAAAAGCAGTAACTACAAATGAATAGACTTCTTTTACCTTTACTATTACTTAGCAGTTCAATTGCTCAAGATAATGATAGTTTATCATCTATGGTTTCAGATACTGTCCAAATTGACCAAGCTCAAAAGGAACTAGCAGACTCTACAAATATCACTCCTCTAAATCAGACTAAGAAAAATGATGCTATCGAATTAGGTAATGGTGAACAAAATGAAGAGAAAACTTATAATGATTCACTTGAAGAATCAATTCCCCTACCGGAGGTAAGAAGATTAACTAAAGAAACTGATAAACTAGACTCCGATAAACCCTTTTTCGAATTAAAAAGTAGCATTGACCTACTTCATCAACAAGTTGATTCCTTAAAAAAAGTAATATCCACTTATGAAAAAGGAAAAGGCGCTATGCCCACAATTGATGAGGATTTACTTAATCTTATAAAGGTACCCCAACTTCGTCATAGAGTTGAACTGCAGAATGGTACAATTATAAATGGTGAAATAATAGAAGAAGATGAGTTAGGAATTATTATCCAAACATCTATCGGGCAATTAGCTATTGAAAAAGATAGAATTATCGATATTTTGGAAGATCTTCCACCTATTGCTAAGGTTGAGTTGATTTCCGAACCTTTTATTGATGCATTCCCAGATCGAGAAGAAATCACAGGTTCAATAAAGAATATAGGTACAAAACGTGCCGACTTTGTCAGAGTGATTGCCCATCTTTGGTCTCCAACAACATCATTATTACAACAAGATTCTGTTTTTATATCTGGACAAAACCAGAAATACTATACTGGAATTAAATCAGATTCAGCATTAGAACCTGGAGCAATTGTAGATTTTAAAATAACTATCCTTCTTTCTGAAGCAGATGAAGTATCTTATCGTACTTACGAAGTTCGCTGGGAATCTTATAAATAATAATTACAGATGTGTTTGGTACACATCATGAAGTCTCAATAGACCAAAACATAATTTCTCATCATCATTTACAACTGGTAAAACTGATATTTGAGATTCACGCTCTTCCATTAAAGTCAATGCCTCCCTTAATGGAGCTTTTATATTGATCGAAATAGGATTTATAGACATTATTTCGCTCGCTAGCATTTTGTCAATATCGCCATTTTCTGCTAAACATCGTCTTAAATCTCCCTCTGTGACAATTCCTAAAAGAGTTTCATTATTTAAAACTAAAGCTGCCCCATATGGTTTTTCAGTCATATCAATTACAACTTTTCGAAGTTTATCGTCTTTTTTTACAACGGCTACATTATCAATAGGTTGCATTATATCTTCTACAGTGAGTCGGAGTCGTCTGCCAAGATCTCCAGCGGGGTGAAGTTTAGCAAAATCTTCATGATTAAACCCTTGATGACTCATAATGACAGCAGCTAAAGCATCACCAATTGCTAAAGTGAGCGTCGTACTTGCTGTTGGCACTAAGCCTAAAGGATCTACTTCTCTAGATACGGATGCATCCAAAACAATATCCATATGATCCACTAAAGAAGATTTCATATTACCAAGTATTCCTATTAAAGGAGAATTAAATTCTTTAAGAATTGGAATTAGCTTAATTAGCTCATTAGTAGAACCACTTTTTGAGATTAATATAGTTGGATCTCCTGGTGCATATATACCTAGATCACCATGAGCAGCTTCAGCTGCATGTAAAAAAACTGCTTTATTTCCAATGCTACACAATGTAGCTGCTATTTTTTGTGCAATTAATCCAGATTTTCCCATACCGCAAATAACAACTTTACCTGGGTGTTTAACAATTAAATCGCAAACGTCCACTACGCTACTAGAAATTCTGTCTGCTGCATTAATTAGTTCTTGTCCTTCATCATGAAGAATAGAACTAGCAATTGATTTTAACTTATCATCTGTCATAAAAAATAAAATTTACATCTTACTTGCAAGCATTACCATAATCGCATTTTGTGCATGCATCCTATTTTCAGCTTGGTCGAAAACAATTGAATTTGATGATTCCATTACTTTATCAGTTACTTCTCTCCCTCGCTCTGCAGGTAAGCAATGCATAAACAATGTATTTTTACCTGTTGAATTAAGCATTGAAGAATTTACCTGAAAATCTGCAAATGCTTTTTCGCGGGTTTCGACCTCATCTTTCTGCCCCATTGACGCCCAAACATCTGTATAGATCACATCAGCATCAATAATATCTTTTTTGGGATCATGACTTAACTCAAAAGTAGATAATCCAGCTTCTTTGATTAAACTAATTGTTTTGGTATCTGGCTCAAATCCTTCAGGGCAAATACATGTAAAATGAAATGGTATTCGGGCAGCTAAACGAAGCCATGAGTGTACAATATTGTTTCCATCACCCACGTATACAATTTTCATTTCATTAAGATTCCCTCTATGTTCATAAATAGTGAATATATCTGCCATTATCTGACAGGGGTGATTATAGTCCGTTAATCCGTTGATTATAGGAACTGTTGCATATTCTGCCAATTCAAGAATATGCCGGTGATCAAATAAACGCGCCATAATCATATCATTATATCCACTAATAACTCGAGCTATATCCTTTACTGCCTCTCTTTTACCAATTCCAATATCATTGGGGCCCAGATACAATGCATGACCTCCTAATCTGAAAAACCCTGTTTCAAAGGATACTCTTGTTCGTGCAGAAGGTTTCGCAAAAATCATTGCTAGGGAGCAATTATTAAAAGGTTGATAGTCTTCCTTATTTAATACTTTTGTTTTTATTTCTTGTGCAAGATCAATAAAATCCAAAATTTCTCGTGTTGTTAAATCAGTAATATGTAAAAAATCTCGTTTCATATTAAATCTTGCAAAATAGTTGAGTATTAAATTTGAACCGCAATTTATTTTTTCATTAATAACTTAAACAAACCCGAATTCAATGGTAAGACCAAGGTGGTTTTATCATCTACAACTTTTTTATAAGCATCTAAAGTTCGAACAAACTCATAAAATTTGGGATCAGATGAATACGAACGTGCATATATATTTACAGCTTTAGCATCACCATCTCCACGCAAACGCTCTGCTTGTTTATAAGCATCCGCTAAAATAATTGTTTTATCTCTATCGGTCGCAGCACGAATTTTTTGCGCTTCTTCTTCACCTTCAGAACGATATTTATTAGCCTGTCGCTTCCTTTCCGCTTCCATACGTGCATAAATAGATTCTTCATTTTCGGATGGTAAGTCAACTCGTCGTATTCTCACATCCACTACAGAAATACCATAATCCAGAGTGGCGTTATCACTAGCTGTCGTAACTACTTCCATAAGTTGTTCTCGATTCTCCGTAATGATTTCAACCATATTATGAGTTCCTAATTCTCGGCGAAGCTCTGAATAAACAATGTCATCCATTCTACTTAATGCGGTTGGAATTGCTTGTACTGTTTTTAAGAATTGAAGAGGATCAACAATTTTCCATCGAATATAATTATCAACGATAAGGGTTTTTTTATCTTTGCTCAAAATTTCTTCTGGAGGAGAATCATACTCCAATAATCGATTATCAAAAACGATTTTCTCTTGTATCGGGAAAGGAACCTTAAAATTAAGTCCTGGATTAGTAATTGTACGAACAGGTTTCCCCAATTGAAGAATAACAACTTGTTCAGTCTCATCTACTATGAATATAGTAGTTACTCCAATAAACGCAACTAGGAAGCATAATATCATCATTGTTTTTTTCATGATTATTTATCTCCTTTTGTTTTTAGATTAAGAAGATTAATAAGATTGCCACCACTCTCTCCATCTGGAACAATAATCTTCTCTGTATTTTCTAATATTTCCTCAACAGTTTCAAGATACATTCGTGTTTCAGTGACACCTTTCGCTTTTCGATACTCTTTTAATACTGCATTAAATTTTGCGACATCTCCCTCTGCTCTTGCGATACGAGCTTCCTTGTATCCTTCGGCCTCTCTAATCATAGATTGAGCTTCACCGCGAGCTTTTGGAATTATATCATTTCGATATCCTTCAGCCTGATTAATCATTCGATTTTTATCTTCTTTAGCAGAGGCCACATCTTTAAATGCAGCAACTACTTGCTCTGGAGGACTAACATCTTGAAGTTGGACAGCAACAACTAAAATACCAGTTTCATATTTATCCAAGATAGATTGGACTAGGCCTTTTGCTTCTTCTTGGATCATAAATTTACCAGAGGTTAATGCTTGATCAATGTTGTGACGTCCAATAACAGTTCTGAGAGACGCTTCAGATGCTTGTCTTACTGTCACTTCTGGCTTAATAAAATTAAAAACATAAGCAATGGGATCTTTAATCCGGTACTGAACAATCATTTCAGCGTCAACTATATTTTCATCGCCTGTTAACATTAAACTCTCTCGTTCAACTGTTTGATATTGATTTTTTCCTACACTTCGGAAACCAATCTCGATCCTTTTAACCTCTGTCACTTTAGGCGTTTGAACTTTTTCAATAGGGTACGGAAAATGATAATTTAATCCGGACTGCGCCGTTCGAGAATATTTACCAAATGTTTGTACAACACCAACTTCATCTGGTCCAACCACGTATGTACCTGTAAGTAGCCAAAGAGCCAGAGCAATTCCAAAAATTGAGAATCCTCCAATGGATAATACTGGAACTTTTATTTCTTGGTCTCCAAGAATAATTCGTTTATATGCCATTCTATTTCCTTTCTAATGAGTTAATTTGCGTCGAAGTCTAGCGACTGGAAAGTGCAGTTGTTCTCTATATTTTGCAACTGTCCTTCTCGCAACTGGATAGCCCTTGCTATTTAATTTCTTTGCTAGATTAGTATCAGTTAATGGTATTTTCTTATCTTCTTCATCTATCAACTGCTTTAACAAATCTTTGATGGTATTTGTACTGACTTCTTCTCCGCTATCAATAATATATCCATCTGTAAAGAAAGATTTTAATTCAAAAATACCATAGGGTGTATCTACATATTTTCCCCTAGTTGAGCGACTAATCGTAGAAATATCCATTGTTATTTCATCGGCGATGTCTTGAAGCTTCATCGGGATTAAAACGTCAGTATCCCCTTCAAAAAAGCTTGTTTGCCTTTCAATAATTGATCGCATGACTTTAGATAATGTATTGTGTCTTTGCTCAATAGCTTGTATAAACCAAGAAGCTAAATCAAATTTTTCCTTTAAGTATTTTTTCGTATCTGTACTAATATCATTCTTATCAAGCATTGTGACATATTCATTACTGATATTTAATTCAGGGAGGATGGAATCATTTATAATAATCTTCCATTGTCCATCTTGTTGAACTACTAGAAGATCTGGAATGACAGTTTCACTATCATTACCAATCTTTCCTTTACCTGGATGTGGATCTAACTTAGCAATTTCATTAATAACTTCTTCTAATGTTGCATTATCTATATTTAGGTTTTTTTTAATTTTTTCATAACGATGATTTGCAAAATCATCAAAATAATTCATGACAACTTGGTAAGAAACTGTATCCTGTTTATCTACCAATTGAATTTTAAGACATTCCTTAAGATCTCTAGCAGCAATTCCAGGTGGATCTAAGTGCTGAATTTTTTCAAGAATACTTAGTACCTCATTATCGGTTCTTTCATAACGATCTGCAATTAGAACTGGTTCAATGGCTAAATATCCATTTTCATCTAAATTCCATAATATTTCTTCTGCAATAGCTCGTTCCCAGTCCTTAAACTTATATGCATCTAATTGTTGTACTAACCCTTCAATAAAATCTAGTTGAGCCTTTACAGGAATATCGCGATCCTGAACATTATTATTTTCATAAATATTGGCTGGCTCATATTCATCAGGATCTTCATCGTATTCAACTTCTTTTTCTAAATCATCTGCTGCTAATATTGATTCATCATCCGTTTCTGACTGTTCTAATAAAGGATTACTTTCTAATTCATCTATAATTTTCTTTTCTAAAATAGAAATATTTAACTGAAGTATATTAGCTTGTATTACTTGTTGAGGCGATAATGATTGCCTCAAAGATTGCTTTTGTTTTAATGTGGCCATTTATAGAGTGAAGCGTTCTCCAAGATATAGCCGTCTTGTTTCTTCATCGTTAGCCAAAAATTCCGAAGTACCTGATTTCAATATTTTCCCATCAAATAAAAGATAAGATCGATCAGTTATAGATAAAGTTTCTCTAACATTGTGATCTGTAATTAATACTCCAATTTTTCTTTCTTTTAGAGAATGAATAATAGCTTGAATATCTTCTACTGCAATTGGATCTACACCTGCAAAAGGTTCATCTAATAGAATAAAATCAGGATCTATAGCTAAGGTTCGTGAAATCTCAACTCGGCGTCTTTCACCTCCTGACAAGTTTGCGCCTTTATTTTTTCTTATATGTTGGATAGATAGATCATCTAACAATTTCTCTACTTTTTCCGATTGTTCACTTTTACTAAGATCAGTCATTTCTAAAACAAGACGTAAGTTGTCTTCAACACTTAACTTTCCAAAAATTGATGGTTCTTGCGATAAATAACCTATTCCAGAACGACTTCGTTGATACATTGCACGACTAGTAATATCTTTCTTATCGAGAAAAATATTACCCTTTGTGGGCTTGATCATTCCTGTAATCATATAAAAAGTTGTGGTTTTACCAGCACCGTTAGGTCCAAGCAGACCTACGATCTCACCTTTATTAACATCTAAGTCGACATCACGAACTACCCATCGTTTACCATAACGTTTGTGCAATCCTTTTGCACTAAGTTGATTATGAGTATCACTCGTTGTCATGGAATACGCCAGTTGGTTTTAAAATTTTCCAATTGTCAAGTTCTACATCCGACTCAAACCCAATACCATAAAGAGTATCTTGTTCTTCAGTAATAAAAATAACTTTGTCATCTGTGTAGACTTTTTCTCGAATATTGTCCCAAGAGAGTGTATCTGTAAATAGAGTAACGCCACTATCTGATAAGACAACAACGTTACCAATTGCAATCAGAAAGTCTTCTTCTTCATCTACTTCAGCTATTTTAGATTTAAGGTTAGTTGTATACACTTCATTTTCATTAAAAAAATCTGCATCGACCTTTTCATTAAGAAGGATGTATTGGCGCTCATTGTACTTTTCTAAATGACCTGCTCTAATAACAGCTCGCTTTGCGCCCTTATTAGTAAGCGTAATGGTTGCATTCCAACTTTCAGCGTCTGGGCGACCTTCTCTGGAATTACCTGACCTTTCAACCTCTGAGCCTTGACAGCCAAAGGAAACAAATATAAAGAAAGGGATTAATCGCACTACTGCTTCTGAACTTTTAGTCTTAGATTATTGATTACGCTATCTAAGCGATCTTGTTTTATTAAAATCCATTCAACTGCTTCTCTAAAAGCACCATCTCCTCCACTTTTCTTTGTGATATGCACAGCAGAATCCTTACATGGAGGTGAAGCGTTTTGTGTCGCAATAGGAACGGCTACTCTTTCCATAACTGGGATATCAATTATATCATCACCCACATAAGCAATTTCATCATCAGATAATTCGTATTTTTCTTTCAAAGCTTCATAAGGAGGTATTTTATTAAGTGTCCCATTATATAAATCTTCAATTTTTAGTTCTGCTGCCCTTTCCTCAGTGGCACTAGAATACCGCCCAGATATAAGAGCAAGTTTAATTCCTGCTTCACGCATTAGAGCTACTGCGGCCCCATCAGAAACAGAGAATTTTTTTAACTCTATGTTGTCTTTCCCTTTGTATAAAGATCCATCAGTCCATACTCCATCCACATCAGAAATAACCATTTTTATTTTGTTAATATCGTACATCAAGAGTTAACTAATTCAAATATTCTTTTAACTACAACCAATAATTCTTCCAATTTATCCAAAGGCCACTGTGTAGATGCGTCTGACTTTGCTGATTCAGGCTTATCATGAACTTCCATAAACAAACCATCAGCCCCCGCAGCAATGGCTGACTTGGCTAATACTGGAATCATTTCCCGATGGCCCCCAGTTGTTCCACTGGCACCAGGTAATTGACATGAATGAGTAGCATCAAACACTACAGGATAACCTGATGATTTCATCGTAGGTATTGCTGTCATATCTGATACTAAATCATAACCAAAGGATGTTCCACGTTCAGTAAGTAAAATATTATTATTGCCAGTTGAAGCTACCTTTTCAGCTGCAAAAGTCATTTTCCCTGGCGCAACAAATTGACCTTTTTTAATATTAATAGTTTTACCTGTTTTACCAGCAGCTAATAACAAATCGGTTTGTCGACAAAGAAACGCTGGTATTTGAAGAATATCTACAACTTCAGCAACCGCATTGCATTGATCAGGTAAATGCACATCAGTTATAACTGGTACACCTGTTTCTTTTTTTACATCGGATAAAATAGATAATCCTTCATCCATATCGGGACCACGAAATGAATCAGATGCTGTTCGATTAGCTTTATCAAATGAACTTTTGAAAATAAGAGGGGCACCAACGGAATCTGCAACAGATTTAATTGCCTCTGCCATTCGTAAACTATGCTCTCTTGATTCAATAACACACGGTCCAGCAATCAAAGGAAGCGATCCTCCACCAAATTCAACATTTCCAATTTTTATTGTTTTACTCATTTAAGCTTTACTCATCAAATTTTCAACTGATGCATGAATAAAATCCCTAAATAATGGATGCGCCTTACTTAATCGACTTTTCAATTCAGGATGAAATTGCCCCGCAACATACCAAGGATGATCAGGCAATTCAATAATCTCAACTAAGTTGAGTTCCTTGTTTACTCCAGAGACTTTGAGTCCATTTTTTTCTAAGCGTTCGCGATACCGATTATTAACTTCCCAACGATGACGATGGCGTTCTGAAATCTTTTTTTGGCGGTAAGCAGTATAAGTTTTTGTACCAGATTCAATATGACAATCATAGGCACCTAAACGCATGGTACCTCCCTTTGCTTTAATTGCGCGTTGTGATTCCATAAGATCAATCACAGGATAAGGAGTCTTCTTATTGAACTCTGTACTATTTGCATTATTTAATCCGCATACATTACGAGCAAATTCAATAACAGCGCATTGCAACCCAAGGCATATTCCTAGAAAAGGAACATTTTTTTCACGGGCATATTTACACGATAAAATTTTTCCTTCTGAACCTCTAGATCCAAAACCAGGGAGAAGTAGAATCCCATCCATTTGACCAAAAATCTGTTCTGCATCCTTATCTGATTTGACATCTTCTGTTGCCACCCAATGGACATTCACTCTCGTATTATTTTCTACACCAGCATGAATAAATGCTTCCAAAACACTTTTATAAGCATCCGGGAGTTCGGTGTATTTCCCACACATTGCAATATTAACCTGATGTTTAGGTTTTTTATATTTAGCAATAAACTTTTCCAAATAAGAAACATCTACTTTGCCGGGCAGCTCTAGACGCTCCATAATAATATCACCTACATGCTGTTTATAAAGGGTCAAAGGAACCTCATAAATACTTTCCACCTCAGTTCCTTCAATAACATGATCTGGATTTACATTGCCAAAAAGACCAATTTTCTGCTTAACATCTTTAGTTAAACGATATTCAGTACGGGCAAGAATCATATCAGGCGAAAGCCCAATCTCCCTTAGCTTCATTACAGAATGCTGAGTTGGTTTGGTTTTCAATTCTTCACTAGCTAGTATATAAGGGACAAGAGTAACATGCATGATTGTATGGTTATGATATCCAACTTCAAGAGATAATTGTCTAATTGCTTCCATAAAAGGTTGGCTCTCAATATCACCAACTGTACCACCAACTTCACAAATTACCACATCATACTTTTTTGGCGTATTGATTAATTTAATCCGTGCAATAATTTCATCAGTAATATGTGGAATGACTTGTATCGTCGCCCCTAAATAATCACCTTTACGTTCTCGATCTAAGACTGTGCTATATACCTGTCCAGAAGTGGCATTATTTATATTACTCATATTTAAATCTATAAATCTCTCATAATGACCTAAATCAAGATCGGTTTCAGAGCCGTCATCTAATACAAAAACCTCACCATGCTGATAAGGGTTCATTGTTCCAGGATCGACATTCAAGTAAGGATCTAATTTCAATATGGTGACGCGTAAACCTGCACTCTTTAGTAAATAACCAATTGAAGCCGCTGCAATCCCTTTACCTAATCCAGAAATTACTCCGCCTAGCACAAAAATATATTTTACTGGGGTTTTAGCTACCAATTTTATTTCCCTACATTCTCTTTTAAATCATCCATCGTATCAATTCCTTTATTTACCTTTTCAGTTAGGACTACTTTGATACGAATTCCATTATCCAAAGCACGATATTGTTCAAGCTGAAACTTTATCTCATTTTCCGAAGGTTCAAAAGAAGTGAATTTATCTAATACACTTTTTCGATAAGCATAGATACCCATATGATGATAGTAACCTCCAGCTTCAGATTCAATTGGATCTCGTCTGAAATTTACAGCAAATCTTTCCCTGTCCAGTAAAACTTTTACCGTATTGACATCGGTTAGTTTTTTTGCATCCATATTCATTCCTGCAACTGTAGCCATTTCTATAGTTTCATCTTC
>CAYRYZ010000006.1:0-53610 GCA_964428745.1 uncultured bacterium
GCCCACCGTGGAGGGATGTAAAATATATTTGGCTCAGTTCCAAACTGGGGGTAGATGGGTAAAGCCACTTTTTCTTTTTGTACCATCCAATACAGTGGATTTTCTTCATCCTTATTCCATAATCCATCCCTATTGATTTTCACTAAACCCTGCATACGAATTTTCCCTACACAAGAAGACATGCAGCGTGTTTCAACTGGTACCCCATCAGGGGTAATATCATTGTCCTGACCTTCTAAACGGGGATAACAAGCAATACATTTTTCTGAAATTTTTGTCTGACCATTATACATGGCTTTTTTATAAGGACAAGCTTCTACGCATTTTCGATAACCACGGCAACGTTCCTGATCGATAAGCACTACCCCATCCTCATCTCGCTTGTAGATAGCTTTTCGTGGACAAGCAGCTAAACAAGCAGGATAACTACAGTGATTACAAAGTCTTTGGAGATAGAAAAAATAACTTTTATGCTCTGGTAACCTGACTGGTTCATCGATATAACCTTGGCTATCTTTTTTTGTAGTATTCGGCGGTGAAATATCTTCACCAATATTGGGTTTAAGCCATTCTTTATCATCGGGTAAATAACCCAACACTCTAGATTGACCATTTTTGGTTTTCTCTTTTTCTGACGCCTCAAAAATCGTCATTCCATCATATGTTCCATCATTATTCCAAGTCATCATTCTATCTTGCCGGTAATGAGCATCTTTAAGCAGGTTCAATAGTTTGATATCCCAAAATTGCGGGTATCCACCATATGGTTTGGTTTCCACATTATTCCACCACATTAGTTCCTGTCCCTTTGAATAGGTCCATGTACTTTTGCAGGCCATTGTACACGTCTGGCAACCAATGCAACGATTGATATTGAATACAGCTGCAAACTGCCGTTCAGGAAATTTTCCTTCGTATGGATATTTCATTTCCCGGTTTATTTGCCAATTATATACTTTTGCCATTTAGGATCCTTGGATGTTTATTATTTGTATATTTGCATATACCTGATCGATAATTTTCTCTATCTCAGGCATGCCTAATTGAACATAAGCCATGTGCAAACCTCCATAAAGAGGGTTCGTAAATAATTTTAATAATTCATCTTGTGATACTCCCATGTCCCTAAACTCTTCAGCCATCACCTGTGCCTGCAATGAAATATTTCCACCCGGTATTTCTATTGGCTTTATTTCAAAGGGATCTTCTTTATCAAAATCTTTTACCATTCATCTTCTCCAATTGATGTTAGGTTTCCTGCCAAATAATCTTTCATTAACTCATTCTCATTGGATGGAGTAAATCCAGTTTTAACAACATCAATTTTTCCTTTTCCTTTCAAGCCTCCCTTTTCAGCAAAAGTAATTTTAACCAACGTTTCTTTAGGAACTGTGTTTATGGCATGATTGTCCGCCTCATACCCAAATAAAAATCCCATTTTTGCTTTGGCTTTATGAAAAAGGCTATCCAACTGCTGCATAGGCATCTGCCATCCATAGGTCAATGATTGGTGCGAACCATAGCGATAACTTGCTTGATATCCTGTATCCTTAGATAGTGCCCTTCCATCTGATCGAGATTCATGAGCTAAAACAGATTTTTCTGTCGCCATACAAGCTCCGTGCTTGATCATTATTACATGATAAGGATAGGAGGGGTTATAACGACAACGTAATTTTAAACGTGCAACCTTATAGAATGGATCATTCATATCAAAATTTCTATAAGGACGATTTTGAGGATCCGCATCCACATACACATAATCACCATCTTCAATACCTAAATCTTTGGCAGCTTCTGAATTCATATACATGGTATGGTCACCAACACCTGGCGCCCGTTTATCATTACGGTAGGGATCACCAAATGGATTAGACCAAATAAAATGCCAATCAACTGTTTGCCAGCTTGAATGAGTAGCATGACGAGTTTTAGGAGTAAGACAATAAAAAGAGAAGCCATTTTCCCATAGAAAATTTTTTGTTTTTTTCACTTTTTTCCATGGAAGTTTCACGTTCCTAACTTGTCGATCTTCTGCAGATGTAGCATCGAGTGAAATTCCATAATCTTCGGGTCTTATAAGAGGATTATTTGATACAATTACATTAGGTAAATACGGGGTTGCCTCTGGTCCTTCGCGGTGAACGATAAAATTCTCTCCATATTCAATTACCTCTGGTTCGTCATTGTAAGTTTGCAATCTTCCTGTTGGCGTAAAAAATGGAGTGTTATCCTTAATCTGCTCATAGAAGGGAATTCGAGGATAAGTGCGGAATAATACAAGTGCTGATCCAGGTTCACCATATTTACCATCCATGATATCTTTTGTAGTATAACCATGTGTCGTATTACTACCATCTAATAACCGATCAATATAGACTTCTGTTTTGCCTTCTAATACAAATTTCCAGTACGCTTCAAATCGTTTATCTTTGAGTATCTCCCCCAATTGTTTTGCAACACTAGCCCATATAGTAACATCATCCTTTGAATCAAAAACGGGTTTTAGGCCACCATTCCATATTTGTAAAAAAGGATTCGAGCAAGATGCCGTTAATTCATAAGTCTGTTGCTCTGCCCAGCTATTTGCTGGTAAAACGATATCAGCATATTCGCACGTTGCTGTCATTTCAATATCCTGACTAATGATCATTTCAATTCCAGGATTGGTGTTTTTAACCATTTCATAGTGGTATTTAGCATTGTTCAATAAGTTAACATTGTTATGCCATATTGCTTTTGTGGGTGTTGGCATATGGGTCTTGCCGGTAAACGATTTTTTCCCCGATAAAGGTGTATCAACTAGCAATGGGAAATCTCCCACATTCCAATATGATGGTTCCTCACCTCGTGCATACCCTTTAATTTTTAAATCTTTTGCTTTAGCTTTCGGGTCCAAATTAGGTTCAAAGGGATCTTCTGCTACCCACCCCTTAAAACCGGGGCCCACTTCATCTGAGCCTTGAAAAAGTCCCGCCTTATAATTGCCAGCCCAAGTTTGACATCCGGCTCCTCGTTTACCAATGTTTCCAGTAAGAATTACTGGCAGATAACATGCACGATTATTTTCTACTGCATGAAACCAATGGTTCAATCCTTCACCTATATGAATTGCCGCTGGCTTTATCGTTGAAAGGTCTCTAGCTAGCTGCTGAATTAATTCTTTATTAGAATGGGTTATTTCTACCACCGTATCCAAGTCATAATCTTTAAGGTGGATATTTTTGTAAGCCCAGAAAATTGTGCATACTGCTATTGAGTTTCCATTTTTATCTTTAATTGTCCCATTCCAATCCAATGCAGGATCAATTTTCTTTCGTTTCAAAACTTCACCTATATCTTCACGTGTAATAGATTGAACAGATTTTGATTTTTTGTCAAAAACTGTAAAATCACCAATTTTTTCATATTGTTCTTTTTTCATCCCATGGACTGTGAAACTAGGCCCATTTTTTGATAATCGGTTTTTGTAACCCTCGATAAAATCTTCAGGCTTTAACCGTTTTAGAGTGTCTTTCCTTATCAAAAGTGGAAAATCAGAAAATTCCTTAAGGAATTTTTTATCGTGCCAATTGTTATCCATGATGATCTTAGAAATCCCTAAAAGCAAGGCTGTATCAGTATTAGGGCGGATCGTTAACCAGTAATCTGCCTTAGATGATGAAGGACCATATTCTGGAGAAATATTTACTAATTTTCCCCCCCGCTCCATGATTTCAGCAGCAAAATGATTGTCCGCTCGCTTGTTTTCAACAAGATTTTTTCCAATGGAAACAAGTAATTTGCTATAACGCATTTCATTCATATCGACATCCGATGCTTGAAGTCCATGAACGAAAGGAAATCCAGGAGCCTGATCCCCATGCCACGTATAGTTAGACCAATTCCTGCCCGCTTTAGCTTCTTTTTTATCTACACCCCTTACATGTTGATCCACCAATGCTAATGTATTACTGAATCTATAGGCACCATATTTTCCAATAACACCCAAAAGGCCCATACCTCCCCGCAGCTTAATTGTTCGAGTACCAGCTCCTTCCCAATGAGTAAGCATTTCTTCAGGATATCCTTGATCTAATAAGCGCTTTTTACCAATATCACCACTATAAGTTTTAGAAATATTGATGAGCCCATTAGCGATGTAATTTTCAATTTTATCCCAAGATATCTTTACTAGAGTATCTTTTCCTCTCGAATTAAATTTATACTTTTCTCGATTGGTTGGAGTAAGATAAGGAAAACCATCATCTGCCCACTGCTTCCATCCCTTTCTAACCAACGGGTATTTCAAGCGGTAACTTCCGTAAATACGTCGATGGAATGTAAATCCGTTCGAACATCCCCGTGGATTCCAAGCGTGGGTACACTGGTTACCATAAAGATCTTTAATTTTATGTGAATCGTAATTTTGTTCTGTCCGAATCATAACCCCATTTCGACTAAAGCCCCGCATCCGGCACTCATGTGTGCAATTTGGAGAACAAATAAAAGTGAAACTATCATCAAACTTATATTGGTTGCGGTAGATCTTTTCCCACCCTCTATTTGGATAATGAGACAGAGGATTATCAATACCATTGATTCCTTTGAGGTAATACATACTAGCGGGCATTGACCAAAAAACACATGCACTTCCTAATCCAGTGGTTCCCACCTTTAAAAAATCTCTGCGACTAATTCTGGATTTTTGTTTCTTACCACTGATATTATTGTCTACTAAATGATTTTCTTTCATACTAATCCTTTAAATCTAATTGATACCACGTTGAAACCATTTTCTGACCGTTTCGATCCTTTTCGTCGCCATTCCAAATGGCAAAGGCAATAGGAAAAGATTGGCCTATTGAAAAATCGACTTTTTGTTTAGAATCAGATCGTAATTTTCTAACAAATACAACCTGCCACTTTTCTCCGTCCCAAATCCCGCTCCCCATAACTGTTTGTTCATTTCCCGGTAAAGATTTTACAGTTTGAGGCCCTACTGCCATCACATTTTCGATTGGTGATTCTTTAGTATCCGCTGAATTAATATTATTAGCATCCCGACCCGCTTGATATGCATTGTCATTCATCAATTGAGGATAAGTTTTTGCGTTAGAATCACTAACTCGATTAGGATAAGCACGCAAAATATCAGAATAAACATTCTTTTTACTTTGCCATTCAGCTTTCCAAAACCATATATCTGTGGGGTGTTCTTTTGACCCCATCCCATGAAACCCCTCACTCCCATCAATTGAAAATTGCATAGCTGCACCATCTTGAAAATCTTGAACTCGGTATAAACCTTGATTCTGAGATTCATCCTTCCATTCCATTTTTGCAGCAATATATTTTGAATTGTATAATACCTTCACATTTATCATTTGATAATTAACCTTGCTACTTTGCCACAATCGTGAAATGGGGATTAAGTGTGAGGCTCCGCTTGACCACAAATTATTATTTACATCTAAGAATTGTTTAGGTTGAATAAATCTCTTTGTTTTTGTTGCAGTTATTCTCCCATTATGTAACTGATCATCGAATTTATCGATCTTTTTACTTTCTAAACTTTTTACATAATGGACTAAAGCCCAAGCTAACTTATTTCCTTCATCCTTGGGACGCCCCAATAAATCAGATAGATTACCATATGAAGGCATTGGGGTTCCATCGATACCCGACATAAATCGTAAATATAGATCTCGCTTTGTGGCTCCGCCTACATACACTCCAGTAGTAAAGTCTTTTGGAACGATGGGGTACCCCCTGGAATCAGTTAATTTGTTAGATGAAGGTCCATCACCTTTACCACTTTCACCGTGACACATGTTGCAGCCCGTTTCATTATAAATTAATTTTCCTAAATCAATTAATTCTTGCGTAGGAGCCAGGTCAGACGGGATGGGTATTTGTTTTACATTTTGATTATTGAGTGAACTGAATTTTTTTACGAAATCAACTAATGACTTTATTTCATTATCTTTTAGAAAATTGAATGCAGGCATAGCCGTTCCAGGCATTCCTTTATTAATAGTATTGAATAAGTCTTGATTGGTAGGTGGATTCCCAGGTAGGGTTGACTTTATTTTATATTTTCCTGTCGTAAAATCTCTTGGCTTTGGATAAACTAAATATGCTAGTTCCCCATCTCCATCACCGCTGACACCATGACAGGAAGCACAATATAAGTTGTATAAAGTTTCACCTGATTTATTTTTTTCCACAGGTACAAATGCAGAAAAAATGATCAATAATAAAAATAGTGGAATTAAAATAAAAGCTTGATGCCATTTATTATTCACAATTAGTTCCTTTAATAAATGAATCTGGATTGTGTAACCCCACTATCTTTGCAATTATTTTAAAATCATATCGATGCATGAAGGGTGGGCAAGAATGGTAATTATAATATATTATTACCATGGCCACTATGGAGTCACCTAGGAAGGTATTGTAGCACCCTTCATGCATCAAGAATGATATCATTTTAAAATAAAATTCTATCTTTTAGACTATCTGATTATTATGATTTTACTTGCAATTGCAATCAGAGCAATCACAGTTACAATCATCACAATTACAGTCTTTACAATCACAGTCACAGTCACAATCTTTACAAAATAACATATACACCTCTTTATTTATTAGGATAATTATATCCGAATATATTGTAATAGTTTATATAATACAAGTATTTAGGATGCTATTATCTTCTTTTATATAATTTTATTTCAATTGTACCTTTTAATGAAATTATTAATGAAAAAAACTAAGTTTATTGTGATAAAGCGATATAAGAGATTAAGTTTGAAGACTTTATTTCAATAAAATTATTAAATATCAGGAGTATAATAATGCGTAAAGCAATTAATTATTTTCTATTATCAACTATGGCAGCTAGTACGATCTTTGCGGGGGAAGTAAAAGGACATGTAAAGTATGTTGGAAAACCACCAAAAGCTAAACGGCTCCGAATGGATGCGGACCCAGTTTGTGCAGCCTCACATAAAGAAGCCGCAAAAGCAGAATCTTTTATCGTTGATGCTGAAGGGAATTTGGCTAATGTAATAGTTTACTTAGAAGGAGTCTCTTATAAGGGAAAGAGCCCATCTAAGCCGGTAACATTAGATCAAAATGGATGTGTTTACTCACCTCATGTAGTTGGTTTACAAGCTGGGCAACCACTTAAAATTCTAAATAGCGATGCAACCATGCACAATATTCATGGGCTACCAAAGGTTAACCGTGAATTCAACTTTGGTATGCCTAAATCATTAAAAGAAAAAACAGTTACTTTTAATAAAGCAGAAAGTGTATTCGTTGTTAAATGTGATGTGCACCCCTGGATGAAAAGTTACGCACAGGTTTTCGACCATCCTTACTTTGCAGTAACTGGCAAAGATGGCTCATTCAGTATTAAGGATGTTCCCGATGGAACATATAAAGCAGTCGCTTGGCAGGAGAAATTTAATAAAAGAACATTATCTCAAAATGTTACAGTAAAAGGTGGCAAGGCTACCCTAAATTTTACTTTTGAGCGACCTAAAAAGAAGTAAGAAAAAGGTTCTATAAAATAGAATAAAAAAGCCCTGCCAAAATAACTTGGTAGGGCTTTTTTATTATTTCAAAAGTTATAAGCTATTCCCATTCATCGTCACCCCAATCATCTTCTTCAATAATAAAGCCATATCCATTTGTATTGATATGCATTCTTACTATGGATGATACATCTGTTTTTCCATCCATCCCCCAAATCCAATCAATAAGTGCTGTATAAAGCATTGTGCTATCAGTGCTAATTCTTGCTACATCCTTGCCCCAAACCTCTGCTACTGAATTAGTCGGTTCCTCTGTTGGAATGTATGGTGCAGGCATTTTAGTCCCAGGCATTACGTCTTGCGGATTTGAGAAAAATTCTTGTAACCAGTCGGTTCTTAGTCGATCTTTACTCAATACTAAATTAGGCGCCCAAGTCAGTGCCGTTTGCTTTGGCTTTTCATCACCATAAAAATGGCAATTATTGCACGCCCCCATTTCAGCAATTCTTTCTCCGGCCTTATAGGAAGAAGATTTTAATTTAAAGTCATGAGGATTTTCATATGCCAGATTTAAATCATCTTTATGTTGAAAATATGAAATCAAATTATTCCATTCTTTATCTGAAAAATTGAAACTAGGCATTCTCACTTGCAAATGTGGCCGCACCATTGAAATATTTTTAAACCAGTTCAATAACCACTGAGGCTGAGTTTTACGGCCTTGAGTATCTAGAAGTGGAGGACTAAAGCTTTGCACTAAACTTCGGTCTTCAGCATTGGTCTCATCTGCCACTTCCCTTAGCCAATCTTCAGTAGAAGCCCAAATTGCGCCACCATCTCCATCCAGCTTATGACACCCTAAACAATTATTCGTATGTAGAAACTGTTCACCCTTACTCACTGCCAAAAATTTTGGTGAGCGTTCTGGTAATTTTGATTTGGGAATTTCATCGTTTACTAATCCCATAATAAGCGTAACTAAAGAGGTAATCTCCTTGTCATTTAGACCAAAATGAGGCATCCGAGACCTCTGTAAGGGGCTCAAGCTTTTCATCGCAGTGCTTCCATCCTCTTGAGGAATTAAATCAAACATCTCAGGCTTATTAATTTTATTATAAAACCAATCCCACTTTGTATGGTCAATTTTTTCATGCCATAATCCAAAATCTAGTTTTGAAATTAGCTTACTTCCTTCGTGATTTAATGCAATACCTATTGGTTTTTTATTTTCGAACCCAGAAATATTATGGCACGAATAACAGCCATAATGACCAATAAGTTTTTCACCTGAGTAAACCAGCTTCTCCTTTGTATTCATTCCTATTAATTCATTTTGAACTTGATTAAACGTATATATTTGCGATAAAAAGTCAGATGTAATCTGATCTAATATAGAACTATCCGGGTTCGGCACAGGAATATCATCAAATGTTGTGTTCTTATCTTGAATTAAATATGCAGCAATATCAGCAGCTTCTCTATCTGATAATCTTAGATTTGGCATTTTGGTGTCAGGGTGATAGCTGTAAGGATCTTTTAGCCAATTGAATAACCATTTTTTTGTGGTTTTGGAACCAAGCCCCACTAAGTTAGGTCCTTGCTCCGTTCTCAATTGTTGAATCGTCGAATTATAATTTGGGTCTTCAATTGGTTGAATCTGGTGGCACCCCATGCATCCATAGGATGATACTAGTAAACGACCATTCTCCGGATCCCCTTTGAAAGGTGCATCCTTTTGTTTGTATTTATTAGAATTCTCAAATAAATACTCAGTTATAGCTAGCACTTCTTGCTCTGATCTCAATAAGTCATCAGGCGAACTATTATTTGCATTCTTAAAAAAGTGTGGCATCCAGGTACTTTGTCTAAAATTTCTTGGCTCAAGAATCCATCGATATGACCATTCTCGAGTTGTTTTAGATGCCATTTGGTATAGGCTCGGCCCAGGCTTTGGAGCTTTCTCCCATCGATTCATTTCATGACATGAATAACAACCAGCTTTTTCAAAGGTAGCCATACCAAGACTTAGAGTTTCCGCACCTTTAATAGGCATATTATCACTATGGCATTTATAACACCCTGCTTCAGTATATTGCAATGGAAGCATCTTATTTTCCCAATGATGCAGCGCTTCCCATCCATACTTTTCTTCCCATTCATGGGCCTGTTCATCATTTTGGGGCATGTGAACAGACGAGATAAAATTCGTACCGCGACCACGCCCACCATGGCATGAAGTACAACCATATAAACTCATTGGATGTTTAGAAGACTCACCAACAAACTCATCAAGCCTTGGGTGAGTGGTATACGGCTGGGGTTGCTCTTCAAAGCCTTTTTTATCAATACCCATGTGACATGTCATGCACCTATCAACTTTGGGCATACCCATATATACTAGATCTTCTTCCAAGTCATTAACAACTACCTGTTTGACTTCGTAATATGGATCTATAAAATCAAGGACTGGTACATCTCTAACAATATTAGCTACTCTATTAGAAAATGACATTTCCTCAGGATCTATTTTTACCAATTTTCTTTCAAGTAAATTCTTACTTCTTGCAATCATTACCATGGCATCATTGGAAGTCTTTAATGATTTACGAATTAATTTAAGTTTTTCATTTATAGAATTAAGCTTTGTGTTAACCTCTTCCGCCTCAATCTTACTAGCTTCAGTTAAAGCAAATAGTTTTTCGTAAAGTTTTTTCGAAGATTTTAAATCACCATGACCATGGAGTGCCTGCTCGTAATCATATTTTGCTACATCATAGTCTGCCTTTGCAAATTGATAAACTTGATTCTTTTCATATAATTCAGCATCAAGAACTGCGATATCACTCTCATGTTGCTCAATTTCTTTTTGATGTATTTTAATTTCTTCTTGAGCCTTCTCAAAATCGAGCTTTAAAGACGCATATTCTTCATTTTCATCTAAAGCTTGCTGAGCTGATTGTATATCAGCTCTAGTCTTATCAATCTCTATTTCTCTAAATCCAATTTGATATTTCTTCCAGGGGCGATTAAAATCATTCGCAAAGGTTAATAGCCAAATCAAAGTAAATAAAATACTTGAAATGGCGAACCATTTGTTGAGCTTGAGTATATTATAATATCTTTCCTGTTGATTAATCATCTAAACAATTTTATATCAAAAGTTGAAAAAATATTCAGGAATCGAGATTATATATTTCAAATTAAACATCCATCTCAAATACATTTTTATGGGTAGCGAAAGAGCAAACAGTATCAAGACAATGAAAACAGCATATCGAGACGGACCTAATCTTTCATATATATCTTTCAACCAAAATTTTGCCATCAATGGAGGCAGGACTAGAAAATAGCCTAATACAGAAATAATCCCCCATATTTCCCTTAGTAAAATACTGTCAGGCAAACCGCTACTCAGCCACTTAACGTAAATAAACTCTGATAGGTTCACATTAGTAAGAGCTTCAACCTTGTGACTGTCCCAGTATTCAAATGGACCAAAAAAGTTCCAATTAGGACCACGTAAAAATGTTCCAATTACAATGAGTAAAACCCACAAAATAAGCCATCCAAACATAAATATTGAAATCGATAACTTTCTGTCCTTATAACTATAGTAACCAGAACCTTCTGGATTATTATCTATATAAGGGATCGCCATTAACCCTACAATAATTAAACTTGGAAGAACAACTCCAGCCATCCATGGATCAAAGTATACTAACATTTCTTGAAGTCCTAAAAAATACCAAGGAGCTTTGGCGGGGTTAGGAGATTCAGATGGGTTAGCAGGCTCTTCAATAGGTGCAGCCAACCCAATTGACCAAATCAACATAAATGTAGAAAGAAGAATAAGCGATATTAATTCAACATAGACTAGATCTGGCCACACCAAAACTTTATTATTTGGAGCATCATAATGTTCATCAACAGGAAGTCCTTTATCCTTCAATTCATCATTATTATAGGCCTGATGCATTGATAACCAGGTAAAGAAGAAAACTAGAAATATTAATCCTGAGATAGGAACGTTATCGGGTTTTAATACAATAGATCTAAAATCAGAGTCCGTCAACCCAAAAACAAAAAAAGCGACCAATATTAATGTTATGATTAATAGGGATTTTTTACCCCATAATCCATCAAACTTTAACTTACGATGCCATTTGTTAAACCAATCATTTGGAGGAAATAAAAAGAAAAATATTATAAATGTGAACGTAACAAGAATCGTGGGCTTTGCCAGAACATCAATTATATGTTTAAATCCTTCCATAGTTAAACCGGCGTTGAGATTCCACCATCCTTTCTAATCCTCCAAAAATGTACTGCCATAAAAATCATAATGATAAAAGGAAGTCCAATGCAATGAAGAACATAGAATCTCAAGAGGGTAGCTTCACCCAAGAACCTTCCTCCAATCAGTGCGAATCGAACATCACTTGCAACAGTTACAAAATTTATATCCCCTATAGCTAAAAGCGCTGCCCCTGGCCCCTCACTTCCTAAAAATGGAGTTGCGCGAGCCATATTTGATCCTACTGTAATTGCCCAAATAGCTAACTGATCCCAAGGTAATAAATATCCTGTAAAACTCAATAAAAGAGTTAATAGCAGCAATATGACCCCAACAGCCCAATTAAATTCTCTAGGCGGCTTGTAAGAACCGGTCATAAATACGCGAAACATATGAAGCCAAACTGTAATAACCATAGCATGAGCACCCCAACGATGAATCTCACGCATAATCCCAAATGGAACTTGTTCAGCTAAATCAATAATATCTGTATAAGCATATTCAATTGTAGGTCGGTAATAAAACATCAATAGAATACCAGAGATAGTTAATATCAAAAAAATAAAAAATGAGAGGCCACCCATACACCATGTAAACTTTAATTTTACCGCGTGCTTAGGCAATCGAACTGGGTGTAAGTGCAAAAATACAGAGTTTAAAACCACCATCATTCTTTGTCTACGTGATTTTGGAGTTCCTCCACCTCGGAAGATGGAAGTCCAAATCTGACCCTCAGCTAATCGTTGTAATAATCCTTTTTTCTCAGACATATAATTCTCTTAAACTTTGAGAAAGGCTTCCGAATCGCTCCATTGCCCTTTCTCTTGTTGATACTTTTTTGTTTTATCGATAACAATTTGCCCATCATCGGCTAGTACGATTCTAAATCTCTCTAATGGCCTTGGAGCTGGACCTTCAAAATTAATTCCTGTTTTACGAAAGCCACTTCCGTGGCAAGGGCACTTAAATTTTTGTTCAGCATTAAGCCAATTAGGAGTACAACCTAAGTGAGTACATACTGTAGATAATGCATAAATACCTTCGTCATTTCTCACAATCCACGTGCCAAATTTAGCTTTCCAACGAAGGTCGACTTCTCCTGCTTGATAATCATCCGGAAAACCTGCTCGGAATGTCTGAACTGGCTCAAATAAAACATTTGGGAAGAAAAATCTTAACATCATAGTAAAAAACCCACCCGTCGCAGCAACAAAGGCTAACCATCCAACAGACAGCCAAGAAAAAAAAGATCTTCTTGTTACTTCAGAATTAGAATCAACGCTACCTAATGCTGCAGGTGGGGGCGCAGATGGAGATAAGGTTGCTGTTTTTTTATCTGTTTTGTCAGGCATGTGGTACTTTAATTAAAATTTTTCAAGTGCGTTGCGTGCAGCTTCTCTAACCTTCATGTTTGAATCAGTATTTTTTAATTTATCCAATGATGCTTTAAAATCAGAATCTTTTATTAGATGGACAACATTTATAACAACCATCAAGACTTGGATCTGTTCTATTTCATCAATATTAGCAAAGGAATCTAAATATTTTCTATCCAACAGATCCAATAAAATTCTCTTGCCTAAACTATTTTTTTGCTTGGCTAATGCAATCGCTGCGTCCCACTTTACATTAGGTTCTGTATCCCCAAGCATTTCAATTAAAAAGGGAATTGACGTTTGCTCTCCAATCTTACCCAAAGCGATAACAGCTTGTAAACGCATTTGGGGTTCTTGATGATCAAGCGACTTTATTAATGCTTCAACTGCACGATCATCTTGAATATTTCCGAGAGCGTACGCACATGCTTTCATAACTTCTATATCGGATTGATTTAGAGCTGTTAAAAGTGTCTCTACAAATCTAGCATCTCCTGTTGCTCCCATTGCAATGGCTAAATACTGTCTAATACGAATGTCACGATCATTCGCAGCATAATTGAAGATAGAAATCATCTCTGCGATAAAACGATCATCCTTTGGAATCATTTCTGGATTTGATAAAATTTTTGACAGTTCAAAAGCGCCCTGCCACTTTTTAGTGTTACCTCCAATTTTAACATCTTCAAGATAGTCACGAGCCGTATTAGGCTCAGCAGTAATAATTCGGGCTACTAAAAAAATTATTACAGAAAAAATAGCAATAATAAAAGGGACAACAAAAAAACTGTGAATTACTACGCTAATAGCAGATTTTTTTTTAGTTGTAGGTTTATCTTCCACTATAATTCAATTGTTTTGTGCCGCGGAAAGGACTCGAACCTTCACGCCTATTGGCACTGGTTCCTAAGACCAGCGTGTCTACCAATTCCACCACCGCGGCTATATTCATTTAAAACTATTTTAATAAAGATCATGAAATTACAATTCCAACATATCTTATTGAAATAAATAAAGTGAAATATTATTGATCGAGAGCTTTTGACAAATCTGATTTGAGATCTTCAAAATTTTCAATCCCAATTGAAAGTCGAATTAGTGTTTCTGTAATTCCCATTTCTAGCTTAGCATCATCTGGAACAGCTGCATGTGTCATATTATATGGGACGCAAACGAGGCTCTCGACGCCTCCCAAGCTTTCTGCCAGAGTAAAAACTTCTAATTGACTTAAAAAATGATCCCTTGCCTGTTTAGCATCTAAATCTATAGAAATCATATTACCATAGATTATATCACCCTTTGGAGTGCGTTGTTGCTTTCTTGCAATTTCTTGTTGAGAGTGACTTTTCAAGCCTGGGTAGATTACGCGACCAATATTTTTTTGTTCATTTAGCCACTTTGCAAGTTCTACGGCATTATCTGATGCTTTCTGATATCTTAGGGCTAATGTTTTTGTCGAACGTAATAAAATCCAATTATCAAAAGGACTTGGGACACCACCTGTTGCTTTAAGCATAAACTGTAGCCTTTCAGCTAAATCTTCATTATTTGTAGTTAATACACCTCCCAATACATCTGAATGGCCAGATAAAGATTTTGTAGAACTTTGCATGACAACATCTACTCCAAACTCAAGGGGCCTTTGACCATAGGGACTCATAAATGAATTATCTACACTTAAATAGACATCTGCTTTTTTACATACCTTTGCAGTGGCTTCTAAATCACATAATTCTAATAGAGGATTTGTAGGCGTCTCTACATGGACCAATCTCGTATTTGATTTAATATGGTTTTTAATATTTTCAGGATCTCTAGTATCAATCCAATCAAACTCTATACCTTGTCGCTTAAGAACATTCATAGACATTCTAAAAGTTCCACCATACGTATTGCGAGATATTAAAATATGATCTCCAGCATCAAAAAGTTGGAATAAAGCTGTTGTTGCGGCCATACCTGTACTATAGCATATCGCATAGTTAGCACCATCTAAAGAAGCTAAATTTTCCTCAAGACGTTGGCGCGTTGGATTTGAAACTCGTGAATAATCGTGTCCTCTATTTTTTCCAACACCATCCTGTTTAAACGTAGAAGTTAAATGGATCGGTGGCGACACAGAACCCATTTCTTTATCTGCTTCATTTCCTATATGAATGGATTTTGTTGAGAACCCCCACTTTGATTTTTTTGCCATATTAAACCTTTGAATATCCTTGACTTAAATATTGTTGTAATTTTTTGTACTTAACTTCGACCTGCTTACCGCTAGGACTTACAAGTTTTATTTTTTCATTTCGCCCAATTTTTTCATCTGCATTAATAGGTTGATTTTTCATTCCTGAAGATTCAGCAGCTTGTTCCTGCATAGAAGGGCCAGTAAATCCCATTCCTGTAGATTCATCATGTTGAACTTGCACATTCCGATCTTTACTTATTGGCATTTCTGGAAGATTGCTCATCCCTTTTATCTCAGTCCTATATAAACGTTGCAAAGTAATTTCCGTTGTATCGACCATCATCTGTTGAAACATTTGAAAGCCTTCAGATTTATATTCCAAAAGAGGATTCTTTTGGCCATATGCTCTAAGATTTATTCCTTCACGCAATTGATCCATTGCATATAGATGGTCTTTCCATTTTTCATCAATTGTTCTAAGTGCTACAAATTTTTCGAACCCTAACATCACATCCTCGGGAAGTAATGATTTTCTCGCATTATAAACTTCTCGAGCTTTACTTAACGTAAAGTTTCTAACATCTTCAATAGTAATATCCTCAGTGTTACCATCCTCTTGGACCAATTTCAAACTTATATCAACTAAAAGGTGTGATGCTAAATTTTGCTTAATGCTATCCCAATCCCAATTTTGAGGACTCATTTCTTCCATCCTGCTAAGTTCATCATCAACATAATCATCTAGCATGTCTTCAATGGAATCTGATATTCCCTCATCATTTAACGCTTGCTTCCTCAAATCATAAACTACTTGGCGTTGTTGATTCATAACATCATCATATTCTAATAAATGTTTTCTAATTCCAAAGTTTCGCTGTTCAACTTTCTTTTGTGCATTCTCTATCGCGCGCGTTACCATCTTTGCAGTAATAACTTCGCCTTCTTCTGCGCCCAAGCGATCCATAACAGCAGCTATTCGCTCGCTGTTAAATAAACGCATGAGATCATCTTCTAGTGACAAATAAAAAACACTTGAACCCGAATCGCCTTGTCGACCAGAACGTCCACGAAGTTGAAGATCAATTCGGCGTGACTCATGACGTTCTGTACCAATGATATGGAGTCCACCTAATTCTTTAATCCCATCACCCAATTTTATATCTGTCCCTCTACCAGCCATATTTGTAGCTATAGTAACTGCACCCCTTTGTCCTGCCCGAGCTACAATTTCTGCTTCTCCTTTGTGCTGTTTAGCATTCAATACATTATGAGGTATCCCATCTCGCTTCAACATTCTAGACAGAAGCTCCGAAATCTCTACAGAAATTGTCCCAACTAAGGTTGGCTGACCACTTTGATGACATTTAGATATCTCTTCAACAACTCCATTGTATTTTTCCCGCTTTGTTTTAAAGATCAGATCATCCCTATCATCCCTTACAACTGGTCGATGTGTTGGGATTGATAATACATCGAGGTTATATATCGCACCAAATTCCTCAGCTTCCGTTTCAGCTGTACCTGTCATTCCAGCTAACTTATTATACATTCTAAAATAGTTTTGAATGGTTATTGTTGCTAAAGTTTGAGTCTCTCTTTCTACTGTAACATTTTCTTTAGTTTCAAGGGCTTGATGAAGACCATCACTATAACGACGACCTGCTAAAATTCTCCCGGTAAATTCATCAACGATCTGAACTCTACCGTCCTGAACAACGTATTCTACATCCTTTTCATATAACGTATAAGCTCTAAGCAATTGTGTCATGTTATGAATTTTACCAGAACGATCACCATGCAACTGATGCGCTTTATCTTTTTCTTGGTCTTTCTCTGGTTTTGCCATCCCTTCATTTGCATCGATGTCATGCAACATTTCTCCAAGGTCTGGTATGATAAATACCTCAGGATCATCTGGTGCTAATGTATTTCGACCTTTTTCAGTAATATCTATTACATGTGTTTTTTCATCAATACTAAAAAACAAATCTTCATCAACTTCATGAAGCTTTTTATCTCTCATAAATTCTGACTCGACTTTATGCGCTAGCTTTTTTGTGCCAGCTTCCTGAAAAACCTTCATCACTTTAGGATGTTTGGGCATTCCTCGGAGTGCCTGTAGAAATTTATATCCTGCATCATGATCTTTCTCTTCTTTCATAAGACTTTCGCCTTCAGAAACAATATTCGCAACCAAGGCATTTTGCTGTCTTACTAAATTTTGAACCAGTGGCCGAAGATCATTGAATGATGTATCTACTGGAGCATCTACTGCTCCAGAGATAATTAATGGAGTCCTGGCTTCATCGATAAGAACCGAGTCAACTTCATCGACAATTGCATAAGCATATTCTCGCTGAACCTGATCTTGTTTCTGCAATGCCATATTATCTCTTAAATAATCAAACCCGAATTCATTATTAGTACCATATGTAATATCGCAATTATAGTTTTCTCTTCTTTGATCTGGCGTCATGTTATTCAGTATATATCCCACTGATAATCCAAGCCTTTTATATATCTCACCCATCCACTCTGCATCGCGTTGAGCTAAATAATCATTGACAGTAATCAAATGAACTCCTCGGTCAGTAAGTGCGTTTAAAAATATAGGGAATGCTGCAACAAGCGTTTTTCCTTCTCCTGTTTTCATTTCAGCAACATTACCTCTATGGAGTATTATACCACCAAGAATCTGGACATCGTAGGGAATCATCTCCCAAGTTTGATCTCGGCTAGCAACGCTCCAACTAGAGCCACACATTCTATTACATGTCTCCTTAACCATAGCAAAAGCCTCTGGTAAAATCTCTTCTAATTTTTCATGCTCTGATTTAAGGATAAACTTTGTTTGTTCATCTTTGTCACTTAATGTATCGAGGGCTTTTTTCTCAGCTGCCTCACGCTCGGTAACTAACTCGGTGCGCAATTCTACAGAACGTTCTTGTAATTCTTGATCAGATTTGTCCTTTAATGAGTGAGCCAATTGATTGATTTTTTCAACTAAGGGATAGAGTTTTTTTATCTCTTTATTTGATCTTGTGCCAAAAATCTTTTTTACAAATTTCTGAATCATAACTAATTAACTTCTACTCCATTCGCCATTGCTTTATATATATTATCTAGAACTCCATTTACGAAGCCTGCACTCTCTTCTGTACTATATTGCTTTGCAATTTCAATCGCTTCACTTATAGATACCTTTGGTGGCACATCGTCAATAAAATGAATTTCACTAATCGCAAGGATAAGCAGAAGCCTATCCAATAAAGCGACACGATCAAATTCCCAATTATTCAACCTTGTTTTAATTTGCTCTTCGCACCATTCTTTATTATCTATAGAAAAATTAAATAAACTTGTAATGAAATTTTTCATATCATTATCATAAGATTGCCTATTTATAATATCTTTCAATACTTTGCCCCGCTTCTCTTTGGTGATTTCGTAAGCATATAAAGCTTGCAATACTGCTTCGCGGGCAATTCTTCTTGGGTGATTTGCTTTTGCCATTTCTAATTTATTCTAAAAATAATAACTGATAATATTTACGATAACTTTATTAATCTAGATTGGGGAAACCCAATTAAATGGGTCATCTATTTCCTCATATTGAATACTTAATAAAGTTTTTCTTAAAGTTTTAGTAACAGTTCCGAAACCACCATTACCAATGGTATGCTCCTTCCCATCTTTAGTCACTTTCCCAATTGGGGTTACCACCACAGCTGTCCCAGTGCAAAAAACTTCATCGGCAGTCAATAATTCATCAACATGTAAATCACCTTCTTCTACTTGAAGCCCTAACATCTCACTTGCAATTCGAATAACCGAGTCACGGGTAACACCCGGTAGGATTGATCCTCCTAATTTCGGAGTTTTTAATGTTTTGCCAGATAATGCAAATAAATTTGCTGCGCCCATTTCTTCAACATAATCCTCATTGGCAGCTTTTAGATAAATTACTTCATTATAACCTTGAGATTTTGCCCTGCTTCCAGGCAATAAAGAAGCAGAATAATTTCCTATAGCTTTCGCATTTCCAATCCCTCTTGGCGCTGCTCTATGATATTCACTAGACATTAATAAATGCAAGGGCTTAATACCACTTTTGAAATAAGAACCCACAGGAGAACAAAAAACAATAAATATATAATCTAAGGCAGGGCCTACGCTTATTGATGGAGTCATTCCAAATGTAATTGGCCTTACATACATACTTCCCTTTCCATAAGGTGGAATATAGTCCATATTATCTTTAACAGTTTCAGTTACTGCTTGAAGAAAATAATCCTCTTCCATTTCAGGAATACATAGGCGGTGGGTTGATTGTACCATTCGATTTGCATTTCGATCAGGTCTAAATAATACGATACGATCCTTTGAAGAATGATATGCTTTCATTCCTTCAAAAACACCCTGTCCATAATTTAATACACTCGATGCAGGTGACATTTCAACTGTACCATATGGTATCAATTCACCCTTGGACCATGTTTCACCACTCCCACATTCACCTCTCCACATACTGCGTGTAGGGTATACTTTAAATTCTAAATTTCCCCAATCAAGTTTTTGTTTTTTCATTAATTAACTCCATAATCAAAATGCAAAGTGATAATCCGCCTATAGGTCGATTTGTAATTCATTTTTCTCTCTCAACCAACAAAGCTGAGGCTTCACCTCCACCAATACATAGCGACGCAACACCTCTTTCAACATTAAGTTTTTTCATAGAATAAATAAGCGTAGTAAGGATTCTTGCGCCACTTGCGCCAATAGGATGACCTAATGCAATAGCGCCACCATTAACATTTACTTTCTCATGATTCAAATTAAATTTTTCTATTGCTGCCATAGGTACAACAGCAAATGCTTCATTAATTTCCCAAAGATCAATATTATCTGCGTCTAAAGATGCCTTTTGAAAAATATTAGAAATTGCTTCAATCGGTGCAGTTGTAAACCATTCAGGAGCGTGAGCTGAAGATGACTGAGATACAATTGTAGCCATAACTTGTAATCCGATTTCATTTGCTCTTTCTCTAGTCATCAACAATAAAGCTGCGGCCCCATCATTTATTTTAGAAGCATTTGCAGCAGTAATTGTTCCATTTTGATTAAAAACAGGTCTTAGCAGTTTCATTTTTTCAAAATTAGCTCGTTTGGGTTCTTCATCCGTTTCTACAATAATTGGATCACCTTTTTTCTGATTAATCATAACAGGAGCAATCTCATTATTAAATGATCCATTTGATTGTGCAGCTTGTGCTCTAGTATAGGACTCTTTTGCAAATAAATCTTGTGACTCTCTAGTGTAGTTTTTTTCAGAGGCACATATTTCTGCACAAACTCCCATATGTTTATCATTGTAGACATCCCACAAACCATCAATGATCATGGAATCAATAATCTTGTCGTGTCCTAAGCGTAAACCTTCCCGAACTTTTGGTAATAAGTAAGGTGCTTGTGACATATTTTCCATTCCACCGGCAACAATTATATTTGCATCTCCAGATTGAATAGCTTGTGCTGCAAGCATAACTGACTTGAGGCCAGAGCCACACATCTTATTAATTGTAAGACATTGAACAGAGTTAGGTAAGTCTGCACCAATAGCCGCCTGTCTCGCTGGTGCCTGACCCTGTCCCGCGGATAAAACATTACCCATAATTACTTCATCTATAATTTCTACATCAATTCCTGTTTCATTAATAATTGATTTGATTACAATACTGCCCAACTCCGAGGCAGCAACTGAAGATAGACTCCCTTGAAAAGAGCCTATCGGAGTTCTTTTAGCAGAAACAATAACAATATCTTGATGATTAGACATCATATTTTTATTAGTTGGCATGAAAATTAAATAGACACATACGGTTAAAAATTCCGTATGGAATGACAAATTATATGTGCTAAATCAATGAACAATTTATAAAATTAGTTTTTTTGTTTTTTGGTGTGCACACACCAAAAAAATATTTCTTACCCGGTAAGAATTTAAAACAATTGAATAAGCAAAATTATAGATTTCGGACAAAAAGTATATATAAACTATTTCTTATCGTAAGCCTTTATAATATCTTTAACGAGTCGATGCCGAACAACATCTGATGTTCCCAATCTACAAAACTCAATTCCATCTACTTTTTTCAATAGATCAATTACTTGAATTAAACCAGAACCAGATTTATTAGGTAAGTCAATCTGTGTAATATCTCCAGTAATAATCGTTTTAGAATTAACACCTAATCGTGTAAGAAACATTTTCATCTGTGTAGTTGTAGCATTTTGAGCTTCATCTAAAATCATGAAAGCATTGTTTAACGTTCTCCCTCTCATATAAGCAAGAGGTATGATCTCAATAGTATTGTCACTTAATAAAGGTTTTAGTCTAGATGACGGCATCATACTTCGAAGTGCATCATATAGTGGGGTCAAATAAGGATCTACCTTTTCTTTTAAATCGCCCGGTAAAAAGCCCAAATTCTCACCTGCTTCTACAGCTGGACGACACAAAACGATTTGTTCAACTTGCTGGTTTTCAAGTGCGTTTACAGCAAAAGCAACTGCAAGATAAGTCTTCCCTGTCCCGGCAGGGCCCACTGAAAAAACAATATCGTTATTTCTTACTTTATGAATATAATCCTTTTGTCCTTCACTTCTTGCAGTGATTGCACCATTTTTTCCATAATGTATGGTTTTATCTAAAGTTCTGCTCTCTTGTCCATTTTGTGATTTAGTAACAGTAATCAATGTTTTAATATCTTTTTGATCCAAAAAGCCCTTTCTATCTAGTGTAACTCCCATTTCTTGGAATAATTCATAAATGAATGGGACTTCGGTTTTATCGCCAAGTATCTTAATTTCGCTTCCGCGAACAATAATTTGACTTGAAAAATTTTCTTCAATGATTTTTAGATTAGCATCTCCAGGCCCAAAGAATAGAGCAAGATCTACACCATTAAGTTCGATTGTTTTTTCCATCTAGCAATATAAAATGTTTAGATTCATATTTGAAATTAATCATTTTATAAGGATTTAATTAATTTTCGTGCTCACTTATGATACTTATGTATAAAAAATACTTTATTATTATAAATATTATCTTTTTTTTATCTGGATGTGGTAGCAACACAAGGACATATAGTCCTTATTTATCAAAAACAAAAAATATTCAATTTTTAGTTGATCAGGGAAAAAATTATTGGGAAAAAAGAGTGAATCCTGATGAAGCAAATCGCTCAAAACTATTTTTATCAAAAGCTTATTTTCTAGATCCAAATAATGATGAGGTGGCAAAATTGTATTCTAGAGCATGTCAATTTATTGGACATTATATCGAAACGGATCCAATTAAATCAGATTCTCTTTTTACAGAAGGAATGGATGTTGCTTGGGATTTTATTATTTCCACAGAGAGTTATCAGGAAGGATCAGCATTTAATCAAGGAAATGCTGAAGAAAAAATTATTGCAGGTATTGAAAATATATCTGATGAATTGCTCCCTATTTTATATTGGTGGGTAGCTAATTATTCTAGCTTCTTAATGACTAAACCTGTAATGGATCGTCTTGAACATAGAGATAAGATTGAAACTGCCCTTCACCGAATATTATCCACAAAACCAGGTTTCTATTATCATGGAGCAAATCGTATTATTGGAGGAGTTTACGCTCGATTGCCTGGGGTTGAGTTAATTCATGCAGAAAATAACTTTGAAAAATCTATTAACGGAAGTCCAGCATATTTTGCCACTTATGTCAAACGAGCTCAATATCTACACACTAAAAATGGAGACCGAGATAAATTTGTTCAAGATTTGCAGAAAGTGTTAAATATGAATCCAACTATTTTGCCTGAAGTGTCTCCTGAAAATCTTCTTGAACAAGAAAAAGCAAAAATGCTTCTTTCAAAGGAAACCTCCCTCTTTAAATAAACTCATAGGTTTTTCTAGCAGTTTATCACTTTTTTATTGAAATTAGATAATGATTGCAGTAGATCTCTTTTATACTTACATATATTGTCTTGGCTTAGAAAATAGGAGGAGTTGTTTTGAAAAAGATTTTTTATCAAATATTATTTTTTAATTGTTGTGTTTTATCAGCTGATTCATTGGATGTGTTTTTCAATGATGCTATGGTGTGGAGAAATATTGGCCCGTTTCGTGGCGGTCGCGCATTAACTGCTGTAGGCGTCCCATCAAAACCTCTGACCTATTACTTTGGTTCTGTAGGAGGAGGAGTATGGAAAACTGAAGATGGTGGGCTTGAATGGACGAATATTTCAGATGGATACTTTTCAACAGGATCAGTTGGAGCTTTAGCTGTATCTGAATCAGATCCCAATGTTATTTATGCCGGCATGGGGGAAGCATGTATTCGCCCTGTAATGACATCTCATGGGGATGGCGTCTATCGTTCTAATGATGGGGGTGAAACTTGGAAGAATATAGGATTAGATGATTCTAGGACAATATCTGCTATAGCTATTCATCCAAAAAATCATAATACTGTCTATGTTGCTGTTCAAGGTGACCAGTATAAAGCAAGTAAGTCGCGTGGAGTTTTTCGGACATATGATGGGGGCGAAAACTGGGAAAAAGTTCTTTACGTCAATGAACATTCCGGTGTTAGTGGAATTAGTATGGATCGAAATAACCCTCGAATATTATATGCATCTTTTTGGGATCATCAAAGGAAGCCTTGGCAAATGCGAAGTGGAGGAAAAGGAAGTGGTATTTATAAATCTATTGATGGGGGGACAACTTGGAAAAAACTTACAAAAGGATTACCCAAAGAAATGGGGAAAACAGATGTATCTGTGTCTGGAGCTAATTCTAAAAGAGTATATGTAATTTCTGAAGCTGAAAAAGGAGGTTTATTTCGTTCAGATGATGGTGGAAAAAGTTTTAAAAGAGTAAATAGCGATCGAACTCTTATTGCTCGAAGTTGGTATTATATTCATGTTTTTGCAGATCCTCAAGATGAGGATGTAGTCTATGTTCTTAATGCGCCATTTATGAAATCTACAGATGGTGGGAAATCTTTTAATAAAATCAGTGTTCCTCATGGAGATAATCACGGGCTTTGGATTAATCCAGAAAATAATAAAAATATGATCAATTCTAATGATGGTGGCGCAAATATTTCGTTTAACGGGGGCAAGTCGTGGTCTACTCAAAAAAATCAACCTACAGCACAATTTTATCGTGTTATTACGGATAACCGATTTCCTTATTATGTTTATGCTGGACAGCAAGATAATTCAAGTGTGGCAGTCCCAAATCGTACAAGCGGTCGAGGAATTGATTGGTCTGATTGGTATTCTGCAGCAGGATGTGAAAGTGCATATCTTGCCTTTGACCCAAATAATCCAGTAGAAGTGTTTGGCGGTTGCTATCAAGGAATTATTGAAAAATTAAATGTTCTTACTCGGAAAAGTAGAAGTATCATGGCTTATGAGTATTTGGGTCTAGGATCGCTTCCAAGTGATCAGAAATATAGATTTAACTGGAATGCTCCCATTATTGCTTCACCTCATGACCCGAGCGTTATTTACCATGCTGGGAATGTTCTTTTCAAAACAAATAATGGCGGAGATCTTTGGGAAATAATCAGTCCAGATTTAACAAAAAATGATATAAAGAAACATGATTTAGGTAGTGTACCTTTTACGAATGAAGCTGCAGGTGGAGAAGTATATAATACTATTATGTATGCCGTAGAATCTCAGCAAGAACCCGGTGAAATTTGGACAGGCTCAGATGATGGTTTAGTTTTTATAACTCAGGATAGTGGGGAAAATTGGATGAATATTACTCCGAAGGGCATGGATGAAGGCATTGTGAATACCATTGAACTGTCTCCACATAATAAAGGAACGGCTTACGTTTCATTTACTAGATATAAATTTGGAGATCTTTCTCCATCGATTTATAAAACTACAAATTATGGAAAGAGCTGGACAAAGCGAGTAAAGGGGATAGACGAAAACACCTTTGTTCGTGTTGTCCGAGAAGATCCAAATAAAAAAGATCTTTTATATGCTGGCACTGAGACTGGCTTATATATCTCTTTAAATGGAGCAAAATCATGGGAAAAATTCCAGTTAAATCTTCCTGTAGTACCTATAACAGATCTAACAATTCGAAACAATGATCTTGTTGCTTCGACTCAAGGAAGAGCTTTTTGGGTTTTGGATGATCTAACACCACTCCATCAATATAACACAAAAATAAAAACAAAAGATTTTCATTTATTTAAACCACGTGTTGCATATCAGACTACAGGTGGGAGTGGAAAATCAAAAACTATGGGACAGAACCCTCCTAACGGAGCTGTTATAATATATCACATCCCGAATAAGCTTAATGATAGCGATGATGTTAAATTAGAATTTTTAGTTGAGAATAAAGTGATTAGAACAATTACAAATAGATCTGATGAATCTGCTAAAACTTTTGATAATGGAACCTATTCATCGCAAACTATTACTACAAAAAAAGGCCTCAACCGGTTTATATGGAATTATAGAATTGATGACATTACTATGGTTAATGATATTTCATTTTACGGCAGTTATTCAGGATACCGTATTGGACCGGACCAGTACAAAATTAGACTTACTATAAATGGAAAGTCTAAAACTCAAGATTTACTAGTTCAACGAGACCCCAGAGTAGAAATTAAGGATCGTGACAGCAGAGCCCATCAACAACTGATGTCAGATCTTTATAAGCAAATAAATGATCTCCATAGTTCAATTAAAAAATCAAGAAATGTTAGAGAGCAAATTCAGAAAATGAATAGTGAACTAGAGGATAAGGATGATGTAAAAGACCTATTAGAAGCAGGGAAGAAAGCAATTCAGATGATAGATGAATGGGAAGGGAATGTTGTTCAGACTAAGATGGAAACATTTCAAGATGTAGTCAACTTTTTAAATAGGTTAAATAGTCATATGATACACTTATTAGGCAGTATTGATGCTTCAGATCCACCTCTAACTCAAGGCCAATTAAACCGATATACTGATTTATCAGAAGAATGGTATAGTTACAAGAAAAGGTTAGATAATATCATGAATAACGAAGTAAGTAGTTACAATGAATTTTATCGTTTAAGTGGACTACCTGTTATCATTATTCCTAAATAATCTCAAAACTATTAGAATGCTGGATTTACATTATATCCAATAATGTATTTTATTTTGAGGTAGATAATTGGAAAAATTATCAGATACTAATTTAAATACGGAGTTTTTCTTTTTCGAATCTATTGATACAATTCCATTCTCATTTTTATAACTTTGGTAAAACAAATCTGAATCAGGTTTTGATTTTCTAATATTTTTAAAGTAATCCTGACCCATACGGAACACTCCTACTGTAATATCAAATACTTGTTCAAAATTAATATCTGATTTTATCTTATTAAAAAAACTTAAATAGTCAGCTTTCCAATTATCATAGGTTAATATTGGATCAAAGCATATTCTCACTTTCCACCCATCATTAATCGCTGATTTTATTGCATCAATTCTTCTAGATAGCGGAGGAGTATTAAGTTCATAACTTTCAATAATATTATCAGGAGAAAGAGTCCACGAAAGTAATATTTGATCTGAAGATTTTATATTTTTTATTGAATTATATAATGCACTTTTTGTACGAATCTCTAAAAGTAAATCTTTATTTTTTTTTGCAAAACTCATCCAATTCTTTGTTAGTGGTAATATATTTTCAAAGGCTAACAAATCAGTATTGTATGAAACTGACAACATTAATGGCTCATCTTTATATGATCGTTTATTGATCGCATCTAAAACTTCATTCTTCATATCATCTTCATTAACAAAAACAACAATATTTGCAGATGGATACATTCCCTGTAGAAAACAATAACTGCAATTATAAAGGCAATTTAATATTGGAGTATTATAATAAAAGTTCTTATATCCACCATCTTGAAGAATATCTGTTCCTTTGTAAATAAAAGGTTGTTTCTTTAATGCTAAAATTAATTTTGTAGAAATTTTCTGTGTTTGAAAATCTTGATTAGGCCTATTAAAAAAAGATTTATAATCTGATATTTCAATTATTGTTGCATTTGGATATTTTGAAATACATTGATTAGTTAATTCAAAATTAAATGCTCCAGATTCTACATAAATATGGGAGAAATCAGGAAGGAATGGATTCTCGAACTGATTCAAATAATTTATTCCTTTCTTTTTTATTATTCGTTTTAACTGTAAAGTAACTTTCTAACTTTGTTAGGTTATTAAAAATCTTTTTATGACTCTCAGCCCATTCTAATAATTCATATTCTTGAGTTTTGGTCAAATTGTACTTTATAATTATTTCTTGAATTTTTTCCTTTTCAACACGATTTAAGATTGACCGATCTAATATTTTTGGGTGTTGCACTTTCCTTATCAAGTCATGAATATTTTTCATTTGAGCTTCAATCATTTTTTCAACGCTTATTCTTTTTAAGTCTGAAGATTTGAAATGGTCGGAAACTATTTTTAAAAATATTAACCGATGAGGTGGTACAAATGGCGACATTGTTTTAATAATAGAACCACCCTCCATATCTACTAAACCACGCAAGGAGCAATCCTTATTAATTAATGGTTCAGATACAGTTGTCATTGGCATTTCTTCTAAAGCAGTATTAATAATTAAGTCAGGGAAATACTCGCGTTCTGATTGCTGATCAAAGATAGAATTAACTAAATAAATATTCCCTATTTTCGTATCTAGCTGGTTACCACCAGCAATACCTATATTTAAAATAACAGTCTTGGACCAACTACTTCCTTTAAGCTCAAGAGATTTAAGTTTATTAATGACATTCTTTTCCCCAACACCTGTAATGAGTAAAAAGATTTTCTTATTTGAATATATATGAGTTTTGGGATCTTTATTAAGATCGAAGTATGATATAATTGGTTTGGCTTCAGATTGTAATGCAGTTAATATTAAAAAATTCAATTAATTAATGTGAATTAGAATATTGAACATTCCCAGAAAGTTCTTTGTTCAAATATTGAGTTAGTTTATTAACCATCTCAATACTATGAGTTTGATTATTTGTTTGCATATCAATTAATTCACAGTTTTGAATTAATTTTGAAAGCTTAACTGTTTGATCATATTCATGCATTATATCCTTTGATCCAGAGAATATTAATATTTTATGATGAAAGTTATTTAATCTTTCCCATATTTTATATTTTGAAAAATTAAGAGCTGATCTTCTTAATCTAGCTGGATTTGCAGCATCTAATGCACGAGCATATTTAGTGTATTGTGCTGGATCTGTATCCATATCCAAATATTTCTTTTTCATATACCATTTAATTATGGGTTTTATAAAATAAAAAAACATTGGCGGCATAAGCCATGTTAGCCAAACCCAGTATCTAGGAGCATTGAATTCTGCATTAGGTCCAATCAAAATAGCTGCAAATGGATCTACTTTATTATTACTAATTGCATCAAGGATAACAGTCGCTCCTAATGAACTTCCAAAAAGAATATATTCTTGATTGGCTAAATGAAAATTATTAATTATATAAGGTAGATCATTTCCTAAAGAATCAATAGTTAAGACTTCCTCTTTTGTGTGGTGAGCGGATCCCTTTTCTCTAGATTCTACATAGTAGATTTCAAAGTTTTCAGTCATCTTTTGTAATACAATTTGCCAACCATCAATTAATGACCCCCATCCAGGGAAAAAGATTAATGGGAGATAATTTGATTTATGACTCGGTTTAAAATGAATACTGAAAAGCCTAACCTCATCTGCAACTGATACATAAGATGTTGTTATTGTTGTTCCTTTAGCGCAATAGCTTGAATAATCCATGCTTAGACTACCACCTTTATACCTTTATTAATGATTGAATATTTTACTGGTGGTTTACCTATGATTTCGCCATCAGTTTCAATGATTAAACTTCGCTCTGTTGTTAATTCTATAGATTCACATTCCATATAACTAACTCCTTCTTTATCTAGCGCAGTTCCTTTATATAAAGAGGGTATTAATCTAAACAATGGTAATCGAGAGTTTGATTCAACTATTGCTACACTAAATTTCCCATCATCCTTTTTAACAGATTTATTATAATACATTCCTCCCGCCACGTACGGGTTTTTATAAAAAGTAATATTACTTAAGGAAGTCATAGTTTTTATACTTCCCTCAACTTTAATATTAACAGTGATGGGCTTAAAGCTAGCAATAGTTTGAATGCCTGCAATGAGAGCGGCTGCATCAACACTTACTTTTTTAATTAATTTAAATAAGCCACCTAATTTATTAAATCTATCACCTGCATCACTAATGATACCAATGCTTGAATTGTTAATACAATAATGTGATGAATTAGCACCATTAAAATCCAAATAATCTAATTTTATTAAATCAATAAATCTTGTTTGGAGACTGTTTATCTTTTCAATCCACTGCTTTTTTGGAAATATTTTTTCAAAATCATTACTACTACCAGCTCCAAGTACAACTAGCTCTATTTCATTAGATGGATATAATTTATTTATTAATATCCCTTGAATAATTTCATTCAGCGTACCATCGCCACCAAAGGAAACAATGCGTTTAGATCCATTTTCAATAGCTGATAAGGTAAGTTTTGTAGCATGTTGAGGTTTTGCTGTAAAAAAAACTCTATAGTTTACATCTGAGTTTTCAAGTTCTGATTGAAAGTTATTCCACTTCTTTTGTGCTCTGCCACTACCAGCAGCAGGGTTACAAATTATTGTTATTTCCTTCATTAGTTCTTAAGGAAACCTAAGATCAATTATATCCAGGTGTCTATCTACTCTTTATCTTTGGGAATAATTGAAATATTTAATTCTTTTAGTTGATCATCAGAAACCGAGCTAGGTGATTCATCCATCAGTGATGTGGCAGAAGTGGTTTTAGGAAACGCGATGACATCACGAATATTATTAGTTTTTGCTAAAAGCATTACTAGTCGATCAAAACCAAAAGCTATACCACCATGTGGCGGTGTTCCATATTTTAATGCTTCAATTAAAAATCCAAACCGACTTGATATCTCATTTTTATCCATACCTAATAATTCGAAAATTTTAGCTTGAAATTCCGGCCGATGATTCCGAATCGATCCCCCAGCTATTTCATATCCATTTATAGTAAGATCATATGCTCTTGATTTAACTGAGTTTGGGTCTGAATCAAGTTCATCTAATTTATCTGTTGCTGGAGCAGTAAAAGGATGATGCCTAGCTACAAATCTATTTGATTGATCATCATACTCAAACATCGGAAAATCAGTAATCCAAACAGGATGAAATTTATTATTATCGATTAATTTCATTTCTTTTGCTATTTCTACTCTAAGGGCGCCTAAAGCGTTTAAGACTACTTGTTTTTGATCACCAATAATAAAGATAATATCACCATTATTAATTTTAGTAGATGTGATTATTTCTTTTTGAAGATCATCTGAAAAGAATTTTGAAATTCCTCCAACTAATTTCCCATCTTCTCCCTTCATCCATGCAAGTCCCCTTGCATTGTATTTTTTTACAAATTCTGTATAATTATCAATTATTTTTCTTGAAAAAGAACCTCCATCAGGGATTACAATTCCTTTAACAATATCGACTGATTTAAACGCATTAAAATCGGACCTATCTGTAATTTGTTTTAATTCTTTGAGTAGAATCTCAAAACGTGTATCAGGTTTGTCCGAACCATACTGATCCATTGCTTCTTCCCATGTTAATCTTGGAAAAGGATTAGGTAAATCAATATTCTTTACACTTTTGAAAACATGAGAAGTTAGACTTTGAACTTCCTGAAAAATTATTTCTTCATTAATAAAAGACATCTCAATATCAATCTGAGTAAACTCAGGTTGGCGATCAGACCTCAAATCTTCATCACGAAAACACTTGACGATTTGAAAATATCTATCATACCCGGAAATCATTAGAATTTGTTTATAAATCTGTGGAGACTGAGGTAAGGCATAAAATTTTCCATGATGAATTCGACTAGGCACTAAATAATCCCTTGCGCCTTCAGGCGTTGATTTCATTAAAACAGGTGTTTCTATTTCTATAAAATTATTATCAGCTAGGTAATTTCGTACCGATTGATACGTTTGATGCCGAATCATCATATTATTATGTAATTCGTCTGTTCTGAGTTCTAAATATCGATACTTAAGACGTAGGTCTTCTTCAGCACTATTTCTATCAGATATAACAAAGGGTAAAGGGTCTGCTGCATTTAATATTGTAATATTTTCAACTAACACTTCGATTTTACCAGTTTTCATTTCAGTATTGACGGAGTCTTTATCACGATTTTGTACATTCCCTGAAAGTGACAAAACATCTTCCATAGATAATTTTTTAACAGTCTCAAAATCTCCAGAATAATTTTCAGAATTAAAAACTATCTGGGTTTTACCGTATCGATCTCTAATATCTATAAAAACTATCTGACCATGAAGGCGAATAGTATTAACCCAACCATTTAATACAACAGACTTTCCAACATGGCTAGTATTTAGTTCACCACAAGTATGTGTTCGAATATCCATAAATAACAATTAGGAAATTAATAAATAAAAAACTCGAAACGTTACCCGTTTCGAGTTTCATTTTTCAAAACTAAATAAATAATTTATCTTTTAGATATATTTAATCTATTTAAAGCTCGACCTATTGCTGCTTGAGCTCTTTTAATATCAATATCATCTTTATTTTTTATTCGATCTTGGGCTCGCTGCAAAGATGCTTCAGCACGGTCTTTATCAATAATGCTTGATTCTTCAACTGTTTCAACAAGCAGTTGTACTTTTTCATTAGTGACTTCAGCAAACCCACCACTTGTTGCATAAAAGGAATCTTTACCATTTTGAGTCACTTTTATTTCTCCATAATCCAAAGCAATAATTGATTCGCGGTGCCCTGACATTATGCCAAACAATCCATCTCTTCCAGGACAACGGACATAGGATATATTTTCTGACTCTATAAGATTAGTAGGTGTAACAATATCTAAGTTAAATGTGCTCATTGAATTAGTAAGTCTATTTGTCTACTTTTGACTTTTCTTCCGGAGTAGTATCAACTTCTTCAGCTTTAGAATCTTCTTCCACATTAGCCTCAACTTTTTCAGTAGTTTCTTCATCTACTTTTTCTTTATCAGTAGAAGGTTTTTTCCCCGAGGAGGAATCCTTTTTTCCTTTATCAATTGCTTCATCAATTGAACCAACGTAAGAAAAGGCATTTTCGGGCACTTCATCTGCTTCACCATTCAATATAGCTTCAAATCCAGAAACTGTATCTTCTAATTCAACATAACGACCCTCCATACCTGTAAACTGCTCAGCAACAAAGAAAGGTTGAGAGAAAAACTTCTGCATTTTTCTGGCTCGATCTACTGTTTGTTTATCTTCATCTGAGAGTTCATCCATACCTAGAATTGCAATAATATCTTGAAGGTCTCTATACTTTTGGAGGATTCCCTGTACGTCGCGGGCTACATTATAATGACGATCACCAATAATACGAGGATCAAGGATTCTTGATGTCGAAGCTAGTGGATCAACTGCAGGATAAATCCCCAATTCTGCAATCTTTCGTTCTAATACTGACGTAGCATCAAGGTGCGCAAAAGCTGTTGCAGGTGCAGGGTCAGTCAAGTCATCAGCCGGAACATAGACAGCCTGTACAGAAGTAATCGACCCTTTCTTCGTTGATGTAATCCTTTCTTGTAGTTCACCCATTTCAGTTGAAAGCGTAGGCTGATAACCTACAGCTGATGGCATACGACCCAAAAGTGCTGATACTTCAGAACCAGCTTGAGTAAATCGAAAAATATTATCAACAAACAAAAGGACATCGCGACCTTCATCATCTCGAAAATATTCTGCCATCGCTAAACCACTTAATGCGACTCTCAAACGCGCACCAGGAGGTTCATTCATTTGGCCAAAAACCATAGTTGTTTTCTCAATAACGCCAGATTCAGTCATTTCATTATAAAGGTCGTTTCCTTCACGAGTTCTTTCACCTACACCAGCAAAAACAGAAAATCCACCATGTTCCGTAGCAATATTTCTTATTAATTCTTGAATCAAAACAGTTTTCCCTACTCCAGCTCCACCAAATAATCCTGTCTTCCCACCTTTGGTGTATGGTTCCATCAAATCAACAACCTTAATACCTGTAACAAGAATTTCTGTAGATGTAGTTAACTCTTCGTGTTTTGGTGCAGGGCGATGAATAGGATTTTTTTTGTCCGTCTTTATTTCTTCTTTGCCATCAATTGTGTTACCTAAAACATCAAAAAGTCGTCCTAAAGTTTCCTGCCCAACAGGGACAGAAATTGGAATACCGCTATCAACCACTTCTACGCCTCGAGTCAATCCATCAGTAGAGTCCATCGCTACAGTACGCACCACATTATCGCCCAAGTGCTGAGCGACCTCAAGAACTAAGTTTCCTTCTTCTCCCCTATCCACATTTAAGGCATTCATTATTTCTGGCAAATGACTATCATAAAATGTAACGTCTACTACTGCACCCATTATTTGAGAGATCTTACCTGTCATTTTAGACATATTAATTTTTCCTTATCCTTTAAGCGCTTCCGCTCCACTAACAATCTCCAACATTTCAGTTGTGATTGCAGCCTGTCGTGCTTTGTTGAATTCTAATGTTAAATTTTTGATCATTTCTTCGGAATTACTGGTTGCATTTTCCATCGCAACCATTCGCGCTGCCTGTTCACTAGCATATGATTCAAGCAAATATTTCCAAACTTGCACATTCAAATGTCTAGGAATCAATGATTTTACAATTTTTCTTTTTGATGGCTCATATAAATGATCTGTTGATTGCGTATCTACAGTTTCATACTCAATGGGTAGCAATTTTTCTGTAAGAATCATTTGCGTTGCCACATTCACAAATTGATTATAGACTACTCGAATTTCATCTACAGAACCATCTAAAAAATGCTCAATTATGGCACTTCCAATTTTCATAGATTGATCAAAATTTAAGTCTCCCCAAAAATCAAAAAATGAATCAATGATATTGTATTCCCTAACTATAAAATAATCTCTAGCTTTCTTACCAACACAATAAATATCAACATTTTCTTTACCTAATTCATCAATTTCATTATGTGCTTTTCTAAGCACACTAGTATTAAATGAGCCAGCCAATCCTCTATCCGATGTAACAACTACATAAGCTACTCTTTTTACTTCACGTGATGATAATAGTGGGAGCATATTCCTATCAACGTCAGGAAGAAGATGCTGAATTACCTCAGTTAAACGATGCGTGTAAGGTCTCGCCTGTTCCATATTTTCTTGAGCACGACGCATCTTTGCAGCAGCAACCATTTTCATCGCTTTAGTTACCTTTTGAATACTTTTGACCGATTTTATTCGATCCCTAATATCTTTTAGGTTAGCCATCTTTAGACAGAAAATCCTTTAGTATAGTCTGTAATAGATTTTTCTAATTTTTTACCCATCTCATCAGAGATTTCACCTTCGGTTTTTATTTTGTTTAGTTCATCTTTATTATTGGCTTGGAGATAATCAAAAAGTCCAGATTCATAATCTACTACTTTATCCAAAGGTATATTATCTAGATGTCCTTTTGACGCTGCAAAAATAATCGCAACCTGTTTCTCAACTTCCATTGGAACGTATTGACCTTGTTTTAAAATTTCAACCATTCGTTCACCTCGAGTAAGTTGTGCTTGCGTATTTTTATCTAGGTCTGATCCAAATTTTGCAAATGCTTCTAATTCACGGTACTGTGCCAAGTCTAAACGGAGAGTCCCCGCTACACCTTTCATTGCTTTAATCTGAGCATTTCCCCCTACACGAGATACGGAAATACCTACATCGATTGCAGGGCGAACACCTGAATTAAATAAATTTTTCTCTAAATATATCTGGCCATCTGTTATTGATATTACATTTGTTGGAATATATGCAGAGACATCACCTTCTTGTGTTTCAATAATTGGTAATGCAGTTAATGATCCACCTCCTAGGTCATCAGAAAGTTTAGATGCCCTTTCTAGTAAACGGCTGTGAAGATAAAAAACATCTCCAGGAAACGCTTCTCTTCCTGGTGGCCTCCGAAGAACCAAAGACATCTGGCGATAAGCAACTGCTTGTTTAGATAAATCATCATATACAATCAGGCTATGTTTTCCATTATCACGAAAATATTCACCCATTGCACACCCTGCGTATGGTGCAATGTACTGAAGTGGCGCTTCATCAGAAGCACTAGCAGTCACTATTGTTGTGTATTCCATAGCACCGTGAGATTCCAGTTCAGCTACTATTGCAGCAACTGTTGATGCTTTTTGACCAATGGCAACATAAATGCAATAAACTGGCGTTTCAGTATCATGGGTGTATTTTTGATTAATTATTGCATCAACAGCCACTGCAGTTTTTCCAGTTTGACGATCACCAATGATAAGCTCTCTTTGACCACGACCAATCGGAATCATACTATCAACCGCTTTAAGACCAGTCTGCAAAGGCTGTTTAACTGGTGCTCTTGCCATTACGCCAAGAGCTTTACGTTCAATTGCAAGAGACTCTTTTGTATCGATAGGTCCTTTACCATCTATAGGTTGCCCAAGGGGATTAACCACGCGTCCTAACATTGCATCTCCTACAGGCACCTCAACAACTTTACCAGTTCTTTTAGCTAAATCACCCTCTTTTACTAAGCTAGTTTCACCAAATAAAACTATTCCAACATTGTCATCCTCTAAATTTAAAGCCATTCCAAATACATCATTTGGTAATTCAACAAGCTCTGAGCTCATTACATTTTCAAGCCCACTAACACGGGCGACACCATCACCAATTTCAATTACTTCACCCACTTCAGAAACATCAACAGACAAATCGAACTTTCCGATCTGTTCTTTCAGCAAGCTGGCAATATTTTCCGTTTTAATATCCATGATTTCCTTTTTATAAAATTATGTGTCTAATAATGTCTGTCGCATTTTATCCAAATGATTTTTTAATGATGCATCCAGAAACTTGTTTCCAACACGCAGTTTAATACCTCCTAATAGATTTGAGTCAACTTGGACATTAAGTTCCGATGTTTTACCCAAAATTGAATCTAAAGATGATTTTAATTCTGTTTGCTCTGCCTGATCTAAATCATCAGATACATGAGCGGTTACTTCAACAAAATTCATAACATCAGAATATTTCATAGAATAGTTTTTTTCAATTAATTGAAAAAGTTTGATCAAATTCTCCCCACTTGCTAATCCAATAAATTCACAAACAATGGGATGACATTTTTCTCCAAATGCCGCTTGAACTACTTTGGCCTTATCAGCATCACTAATTCGTTTAGATAATAAGAATGCACGAAATTCTGAAGATTCTTTCATGACACTATTTACAAGAGCTATAGAATCTTTTACTTTTTTTTCAGATTTCGACTTTTCCGCAACTGTGAAAAGTGCATCACTGTAGTGCTTGGCTTTAGACTCAAGCTTCATATCGTTTTACTTTTTTGAGTGACTCCTTGATCATTGCTTTATTATCAGCATCACTAAGGTTCTTGCTAATAAGCTTTTCAGCAACGGAAATTGAAAGATCGACAACTTCTTTTTTAATATCATTTAAAGCTTTATCCTTTTCCACCTGAATCTGCTCTTTGGCGTCATCTCGAATCTTATTTGCTGCCTCTTTGGCTTTTGCTATCGTGTCTTCTTTAATCTTTTCTGCAGCTGTTTTACCTTCACTTAAAATTACCTGGGCATCAGATCGAGCTTTAGCCATAACCTTTTCAGACTCTTCATTAAGCTTTTCTAACTCTATTTTAGCCTTTTCAGCATCATCAAGAGAACTTTTAATCATTGCTTCTCGATCATCAAGCCTTTTAAGTAAAGGCTTCCAAGCAAACTTAGCAAGGACGAAGGCAAGTAGCAAAAAAGTGATGATCGTCCAAATAAATAAACCTGGATCTAACTGAACTAATGGATTATTCATTTTATTATTTCAAACTTATTTTTTTGATTTAGTTTTTATTAAAGAATCAACATTAGAAATGTGAAAACCTCAGCTAAAATTGCAACACCTTCGAGCAAAAATAGCGGGAGGTTAACAGCACCTACAATCTTATCAGTGGCTTCCGGTTGACGAGCAATACTTTCTGCTGCAGCAGCAGCAAATTTTCCAATACCTAAACCAGCGCCAATAACTATCAAACCTAATCCTATCGGTACAAATGCAGTAGCTTCCATTTTATTATTACCTCTATTTTATTATTTAATGATGAACATTGATGGCCATTCCCACAAATACTGCAGTGAGGAGGGTAAACACATACGCCTGAACCATAACCACAATGATCTCTAACCCTGAAATTGCAGCTGCCATCGGTACAGATACTAATGCTACACCAATTCCAGCTACAAGTGAATGAAACATTTCGGCAAAAATCGCCATCAGTGATAAAAGTGCTAGCAGTGCAATATGACCACCTGTCATATTTGCAGCTAAACGCATAGTCAATGCAAACGGTTTGACTATTAAGCCCATTATTTCTATAGGGATTAAAATAATATAAATGGGCCATGGTAAACCATGAGGGACTAAATTTTTCCAATGATTAATAAAGCCGTGAGCCTTCGTCCCTGCAATAATTATAGAAAAAAATGTAATAGTAGCTAAAGCAGCTGTTACATTAAAATTCCCTGTTGCTGTAACACCACCATGAAGAATTCCATTAATAAAACTGTCGCTTTCAGGTCCAACTCCAATTAAACGACTCAACAATCCTATAACATCAAAGATAGGAACCATGCCAATTCCATTGGCAAATAAAATAAAAAAGAAGAATGTAAGTAATAAAGGGGTCCAAGAATTCACCCATTTTGAGCCCACATTTGGTGTGGCAATTGAATCTCGAATAAACTGAACTATTGATTCAATACCATTAGCTAATCCTGTTGGAGAACCATTGCCAATTCTTAGGTATCTACGAATTGGGATTATAACGACAGTAGATACGACTACAGCAACGATCCATAACATTAAAACATGCTTGGTGACTGACATATCAATACCAAATAAATGAGGGAGATGAATAATAGGATGATGAATGTCAGAATTGGATACATGGTGAATTATATTTTCACCAACATGGTCCATTACACTAGATCCGTGAATTTCTTCGCCGCTTACTACCATTATATATTTTTATGATCAAAAAGTGATTTCAAAAAAAATGCCTCTAATGTATGAAACACAAAAAAAGACCCCAAAAAACTAAATACAAAGACCAATGGATTAAAAGAATAAAAGTAATAAATAATTGATAAAAATACCCCAAATACTAACATTTTGGCTATAAATCCATATATCAACACTTTTGTAGTTAGTTCCACTTTCTTAACGTGTACTTTATTTACAATGAAAAACTCTACTGATGAAATAAGCCAAGGTGTAGAGATTCCCAAAATAATTTCATTATTAAATTGAGGCTTAATCGCAATGCCTAATACTATCATAAAGAGGGCAACAAAAAAAAAATATAACGTAACTCTCACGATTTAAAAATAGCTTTATATAATTCATAAAATCCAATCAATATTCCTATGCCAAGACCAATTAATGTATAGATTGGGGATGAGTTATAATATTTATCAATCATATAACCAATGAGTGTTAAGAAAATAACTGATCCTAACAAAGTGTAAGCTGCTGATGCTGCAGGAGCAGATTGGCGAACAAAACGTTGAAATTGTTTAATGGATTTACTTAAATAATCTTCATGATCATTTGCCATAATGATCGATTATTTTTTATCTGAAGCGGACGAATCAGGCTCAGGAGTTGGTTCATTTTCTATTAATACACAACTACCCTGGAATTGAGCACCTTCTTCAATAACCAATGAACGATATACTAAATCTCCCTTTAGATTACATTCAGATCCAAGAACTGCCCGATTTTCCACACGAACATTGCCATCTACCGTTCCTCCAATTTGAGAATCGTCAGCTTGCACATTACCATGTACTTCGCCCCCTCGAGCTATCCGAACCGGACCTTCAGATGTAACATCTCCAAATACTTTCCCATAAACAGCAACTCCACCTTGACAAGTGACATTGCCTTGGATTACCGCATCGGCTCCAATCATAGTATGCACATCTTTATATTCATTCTTAGCCATATTATTCTACACTAATATTTGATTGATTTAGCTCGGGAAAATACAACAAAGGATCAACAGGTTCCCCATCTTTCCATATTTCAAAATGAAGGTGAGGCCCTGAGCTAATTCCAGAATTTCCGGATGTTGCGATTACATCTCCAAGCTGTACTTTTTCATATGATTTTACCATTATCAATTCATTATGACCATAATAGGTGAAATATTCATTATTATGATAAATGACAACCAAGTTCCCAAGTTCAGGAGTCCATCCAGAAAAAACAACTTGTCCAGAAGCGCTTGCTAAAATTGGTTCCCCTATAGCTATTGCAATATCTACACCAAGATGCTTGCTAATATCACCTTCATTATTATTAATCATATTTTGAGTAACAACACCAGATACAGGTAAAATAGAAGGCACATTATCCAAGTACCCTGATCGAATTGCTTGATCATCCATTGTTTCTACCAATTTGCCATCGGCTGATTCACTTTCACCAAGATATGAGCCCAATGCCTTTTGAACAACTAATTCCATTTGTTTCATCCGTTCAAGATCTCTATACAACTCTAGTACTTCCGTCCTCTCCTCAATAACTTCTGAATAGCGATTTTTCATTCTCTGATGATCAAAAGCCTTTGGCCCAAAAATGAATAGGGCAACTATCATACTACTGATTATACCAATTATAGAGAAAATTAAAATTAATGTTCCATTGCGAGAAATTGAGAACTGTCTATTCTTTCCATCGTGGTCTGGTACAATTAAAAAAGTATATCGACTGGGTTTCATAAATTTATTCTATAGCACGAATCAAATCTAATATACGCTCTAAATCATCATCGGAAAAATAATCTATCTGAATAGAGCCACCTTTTTTCCCCTTATGATTCAATTGAACTTTTGTACCTAAAATACTTATTAGTTCATCTTCTAGTTGACGAATTGATTTATTTTTTGGTTTGGATCTAGAGCTTTTAGATAAATCGCTTGGTTTTGTTTTTTCTTTTACGATGCTCTCTGCTCCTCTAACAGAAAGACCGAGTTTAATTATCATGTGCCAAAGTTTTAGCATACCTTGTTTAGTCTTCATTGCTAAAATAGCACGGCCATGCCCAGCACTTATTTGATTATTTCTTAAACTTTTTTTGATCTCGACAGGAAGCTGTAATAATCGTAGAGCATTCGTGATTGTGGATCTATTCTTGCCAACTGTTTTAGCAATCTGACTTTGTGATAAATTAAATTTACTCTGAAGGACTGCATAAGCTTCAGATTCTTCAATCGGATTTAAGTTTTCTCTCTGGATATTCTCTATAAGAGCAACTTCCATCATCTCAGACTCATCAATTACTTCTAAAATATATGCAGGTATATTTTTCTCTTTTGCAAGTTTTGATGCACGCAGTCTTCTTTCGCCAGCAATTAAAATATATTGATTATCAAAAAAACGAACTGTTATAGGAGTTACAACACCTTTTTCTTTTATCGAGGCACTTAATTCATCCAAAGATTTTGAATCAAAATGTTTTCTAGGTTGATGTGGATTCTTCTTGATTTTTGAAATTGGAATTTTTGTTACACCTGCAGGAAGAACAATGTCTTGACTTTGCGGTCGTATTAAAGCTTCCAGCCCTTTGCCTAACCGTTTAGTTGCCATTATTTCAATATCTCTTCTACCAATGAAATGTAATTTTGAGCACCCGTTGAATTTGCATCGTATAGTAAGGCTGGCTTTCCAAAACTAGGAGCTTCACTTAGGCGAACATTACGATGAATGATTGTTTCGAAAATTTTATCTTTGAAAAATCCTTTAACCTCATCGGCAACTTGTTTTGATAAATTTAATCTGCTATCGTACATAGTTAATAGTACACCCTCTATTTCAAGTTTCCGATTCAAATTCTTCTGGACCAATCTCACAGTGTTTAATAGTTGACCTAGTCCCTCCAATGCATAATATTCACACTGAATTGGAATTATCACTGAATTTGAACAGGTCAACGCATTTAAGGTAAGCAAACCCAGCGAAGGAGGACAATCAATCAATATATAATCATATTTTTTTCTAATTGATTTTAACACTTTTTCTAATTGATGCTCTCTTGCCATAATATTAACTAACTCAATTTCTGCGCCAACAAGATCATTTGTGGATGTAATCATATCCAGAAATTCTAATTTGGTATTTGTTATGATATCTTTTGTTTTGGAACCACGAATAATAGCATCATAAATCGTCCCTTTTGGCTCATCAGTTATTTGTTCAAGACCTGTTGTAGCATTAGACTGTGGATCTAGATCAATTAAAAGTGTTTTTACTTCAGAAACAGCAAAGCTCACAGCCAAATTGACTGACGTAGTGGTTTTACCAACTCCACCCTTTTGATTAGTTAATGAAACAATTTTACTCATCGAAAGACATACCAATACACGTTATAGAAGTAATTAATTTAGTGGAATAACACTTCTTGAATCAATAAAGGTATAATTTATATTTGAATCAAATATGTTAATTTGATTACTTGGGTATTTTGAATGAGCTCTTTTTTATCATTATTCATATTATAACGTTTATTCAAAACAATGAAAAGGTCACTTCCTGGAGTATGAATCCAATTAATCCTACAATATAACTGAAGTTGTTCTGAAAAATTATCATACTGAATTATTGCTTTACCAAACCATTTCCGGTTTAATGCAACTTCAGCAGTAAAGCCATAAACATTTGCTGTGAATTCACCTTGGTTCGGCATAAGTATAATATTTTGGTTGGCAGATCCGTATAAAGTCAAATGATTTGAAAACTGTTTTCCAATAGAACTATTCCAACTTGTTTTATTTCCACCAAAATAATCTCCTTTTGAAATAGCTAAATTACCCCAAACTCCTCTGCTTTGATTTGTTCTAGCAGAAAATGAAATTTTTCTATCTATATATTCTCCTTGGAATATTTCAAGTCCATTACCCAAAGTAAAACCGTTCGATAATTTTTCTTTCTCTTGAATAATTTTTAATCCAATTCTATCTCTCGATTCAAAAATAGCATCAATTCCACCATTTATAATGCTTGTCTCACTAAGACCCTCAAGATTCTTAACATCTCTTACGTATAAGGTGAACCTCATTTGGCGAATTACTTCTTCTCCATTCCCTACTCTTGGTGTGAATCCCATTATTGCACCAGTGCCTACCATATCATTTCTTTGGACAAATCCAAGAGCAGGATGGAAATTTTTATCAACACGGTGTTGGCCAGCAGTAAAAAAATAGCGATCATTTTTTAAATCAACCTTAATCATTGAGGCTTCTGAAGGTTTATCAAATTGACCATCTTGAACTTGACTATACCAAGTAGAAACACTGCTATTTCCCCAAAACCGCATTTGTCCATCAAAGCCAAAAACTGAATTTTGGATTTCTTTATTTGACACATCTGTGACAATTGCACCAATTGTGGTTCGATCACGAATATCTGACCTTAATCTTAAAGCGCTATATGCTGTTGCTGGCAATCCATTTTCTGCTTGAGTGTGAATGTTTAGTGCTCCAATAGAGGTTTTCCCTATCTGCCCATACAGACGTGAGCCACCTAAAACATTTTGATCTAGACCAATACGTCGACTAAAAAAAATTTCGGTTTGGCGCGAATTTCCAAAACCAAACAATTTAGATCTTGTTAAAAAGAATTCTCTTTTTTCAGGATAAAACAAGCTAAATCTCGTCAGGTTAATTTGAGCATTATCTGCTTCTACCTGCGCAAAATCAGTATTGTAAGTCAAATTGAGCGTTAAATTGGACTTCAATCCATAATATAAATCTGCACCAGCGTTTCCTAAATCATCAGATATTTTTTCATTATCTTTTATTTGTTCCTGAGCTCCAGCAATTCCGAATGGTTTAATCTTAATATCATTACCCCTTTTGATATTCTTTAACCCAGTCAAATTTGCATACTGAGAAACCTGATAAACATCAGAGCTATACTCCAATCCTATATGGGGCCATAATACACTCTCATTTTTTCTATTAATGTATCGTTTTACAGCTAATCCCATAGTTAGTTCATCTTTGCTTGGAAACCTTAAGGTATTCCATGGAATGGCAACCTCTAATACCCAACCAAAATCTGTTACACGACCTTCACTGATATAAACTCCATCCCATGCCCATTCATCCAAACTAGGTTTATTTTCATCAGAGATCAATGCATCATCCTGAGTGCCTAGTGGATTCATTTCAAATAAATAAGCATTCCTTCGATCTAGGTAGGTATCTAATGCAATTTCCAATTTATCATCTCGGTGAATCCAACCACCTCTATTAAGAATAGTCGCACGAACTTTTTCAGGCTCACTATCAAAGAAAGTAAATCCAAAATATAGGTAATTATCATCATAGAGTATTCGCATTTCAGACTTTTCGCTTGGTGCAGCACCATCCTGTGGTAATCGTTGGACAAATTCAGTAATAGGTTGAACTGTTTGCCAAATTGTTTCGTCAAATTCTCCATCGACTTTAATAAGTTCATTTGAACGTTTAGCAGAAACTTCTGGACGACTTTGTCCAAAAACATTATAGTTTAGCAAACAAATGATGATGACAAAACTTGGATTTATATATTTAATAATTCTAATTTTTTTGATAATTATTTTTGAAGAAGAGGAAATAAACTGGAATGCCTGATAAAACAAAAATCAAATCCTGTGCTGATGCCCAAGTTTCGTAATATGCTCGAAGCAGAACTAATAGAATTATGCCACACAGATATAATGAGGGAAGAAACGGATAATATGGCAATATATATCCACTGCTATTTCCTGAATTCATTTTACGAAATTTGAAGAAAGCAACTGTTGTAAATCCATAAAAAATTAGAATTGCAAATACCATACCTGCTACGATCGTTTCAAAATTTTGACGAATTAATATTATTACGACACTCCATAAACAATGTGCAAGAATTGCATGAGTTGGAGTTTGAAATTTTGGATGGATATAATCAAACCATTTAAACATTAATCCATTTTTTGCCATTGAATAATAGACACGAGTAGTTGCCATCATTGTACCGTTCACACTTCCTGTAGCTGAAATAATAACCATTATAGATATAAGACTGGCACCAATATTTCCAAATAATGAAATAGCTGTATCAGAAGCCACAATGCTGCTAGATCGCATTCCCTCCAAGCCTATGACAGCATGATATAAAAAATTTGCTCCAATATAAAGAACTGCAATGATTGTCATCCCATAAAGCATAGATTTAGAAATAACTCTTTGTGGGTCTTTCATTTCACCTGCTACATAGCCAACTCTATCCCAACCTAAAAAAGAAAATACTATCATAAATAATGCGGCAATAATATTTCCAGTAGGTCCAAGAGTTGCTGTGACTTGAGCAGTATCAGATAATTTTGAAAAATCTCCATTGAGGAGTAAGAGGCCAATTATTGTAAAAAGAAATAATCCAGTAATTTTAACTGATGATGAAAATTTGTTATAAAAGCTGCCTCTTTCAACTCCTAAATAATTAATTATTCCAAATACAATCAGAATCAAAATAGCTATTATTATCTTGTACAATTGATTTAAAGGAATAAAAAATCCTATGTAGTCTGCGGATAGTAGACTGAGTGCAGCTGTAGGGCTAGTTCGTATAATTAAAAGTTGAGACCAGCCAAATAAAAAGCCCCAAAAGGGTCCAAAGGCTTTCTGCATATATATGTATTCGCCTCCAGTATTGGGAAAACGAGTACCCAGCTCCGCATAAATCAATGCACCAATGTAAACAAATACAGCTACACCAAACCAAAGAGCGATGACGATAGAGAATGAATCAACATATTTTGCAATAACTTGTGGAGTTTTAAAAATACCGGCACCAATAGTAATCCCAACCAATAGTGCAACGCCATCCGTAAGCCCAAGCGATTTTTTAAGTTCTGACATTTTATCTTAAGGCTTTACGTATTTGTACATCAGTCGTATTAAAGCATAGGCTTCTACCATATCTTTTGCATGATACTGCACTGTATAACCATCTATCCAGTTCATCTTTGGTATAGCTTGCAATATTTCTGCATGTGTTGTGCTTGAAAATTTTAATTTTATTGAAACACCGTTTTTTAGTTTAATTGGTTTTCTAGTTTTTATTTTTTTTAATGCTCGAACTGTGGCTTCTGACAATTCTTTTTGTACAACTGTGCCATGTTTCAATTGTGCGACTTGAGCCGTTATAGCAGTCTTTGTTGTTACTAACTCACAGTTTACAAGTTTCCCAAATTGATTTGTAAATACATCATCTCCAGCAGCCAAAATTACTGGGACATTCATTTCTCCTGCATAAAAAGCATTCAACCCACCTTCACCGACTTCAGTATCATTAAGCCATAGCCCTTTTACAGACCCGGAGCCAGTATGAGCTAAGAAACCTCGTGCTGTTCCTGCTCGAGCATGGTATCCTAAAAAAATAGCTCCATCAAAACTTTTGTCTAAACCTTGAACCATGCCATAGGGCTTTTTATTCCCCTGTATGTAGATAACTCTTGGATCAAGTTCTTGATGATTGAGATTCTGCATATCTCCATGAGAATCATTGACCAATATTTCTGCAGAAGGATTAAATTGATAGATTGCAGTAACCACCGCATTTACTTCAGATGTCATTAATTCACGCCCAATATTATAATCCTTACCTGTAGATCGAGTCATTTCCGATGTTCCTATACCACCAATACCCTCCATATCAACTGAAATAAAAATTTTAAGCGATGAGCCTGCGAATAGAAAAGAACATAGGCTAAGTAGTGTTACTAATTTTCTCATAATTAATCCTTACCAAATGGGAGTCGATTTAAAGCTATAATTCCATTGCTCATAACAAATACAACATCTTGTATAGTACGAAAATCATTTAATGGATTCTTGGTAACCACAATTAAGTCAGCCTCTTTACCAATATCAATCGTCCCGGTTTGTTGTGAAATTCCTAATAGTTCTGCGCCAATAATAGTTGCTGAACGAATAGCATCTATTGGTTTCATTCCTAGATTGATAAAGTTTGTTATTTCCATCCCAACCCTAGTGGTACTATTAGGACCATATCCTGTATCTGCACCAGTTGCAATCTTAATACCCATTTTGTAAGCCATTTTAACGGTTGTTTCCAATGAAGGAAGCATATGTTGACCTCTAACTATCAATACAGGGTTATCATAATCTCCTCCAGGCTGGGTCAAATCCAAAACTGTAGTAAATGTAGGGACAAGAAATGTGTCCATTTTTTTCATGAGTTTTAAAGTTCTTGGAGTTAGATATGTACCATGCTCAATACTTTTTACGCCCGCTTTCACAGCAGCATAACCTCCTTCATCTCCATGAGCATGTGCCATTACCGGAATGTTATATTTATTTGCTTCATCTACTATAATTTTTAATTGAGATTCAGTATATGTTTGTTTTCTAGGATCAGTTTGTGGAAGACCTGCACGCTCAGTTCCACGTGTCTTGATAAAGTCAACACCTCGTTTAGCATTCACTCGAACAACTTTCCTTAAGTCATCTTCTTTATGCACTCCACCATGTAAATCGCCTAGGCGTGTATCGGCTAAAATTGTTTCACCTAAATTTGGTGTTACAAATACACCTGTAGCAATCATATCGGGGCCAATTAATGCCCCAGTTTTCACCATTTCACGAATTGATATATCTTGAAAATTTGGTGTGCTTGCACTCCTAGCAGTGGTCACGCCAGATTCTAAAGCACGATTTGCAGCATCTATAGATCTTATATGAGTATGTGCATCAATAAAACCAGGTAGCAAATACATTCCATTCAAATCAACCAGCTCATATCCTTTAGGTTTTATTCCATCTTTTTTTACTGATTCAATCTTACCATTAGAGATAAAAATCATCATGTTTCTTTTTTCAACATTAGCAATCCCATCAATAAGATTAGCATTGAAAAGTATGAGCTTATTTTGTCCACTTATACTAGATGTAAAAATCAATTGTACAGCAAATAGAAATATTTTTTTCATAAATCGCTCCTTGGAAATCTGTTAATCCACAACATAGCATCAAGCACAAGACAATGGAAAGAAATTAAACTTAACCCTAAAATTGATATATTATGCTTTAAAGGTTGTTCAACTCCGCTAGCAGTCACCAATCCAATAGTCATCAATAAAATAGATAAAGCCGTTATCCATAATTCAGCTTGAACATAAGCCCACTTCAAATATGTGGGAGAATCAATATATGAAAATGTAGTATGAATCCATAAAGAAGCAGAAGAGAGAAAGAGAATTAATAAAATAATCATTTTAGCAGCATCTACTTTTCCCCAGAAAAAATGCAAGCTTAATCCATCATTAATAATCATATAATACATTGCGTAACAGTATCCAAATGCGGCTAAAAACATTGATGAGACAATCCAAGCTCTCCATTGAATAGGGACACCACCCCAAAGATCAGACCGTGTTTCGGGATGGGAAAGCAAAGCAAATATATATCCTCCTAGGACTGCAATACCTCCAACGATATTTACCCATAGAAATTGAGTCTGTATACGCATTTTTTCCTCTTTCCATTTACTTTATTCCCTTGGGGATAGGAATAATAATCTTTTATATTTTCACTGAAAGAATACACCTAATTTTACTTAAACTATTTATATGAAAGCATTAGTTAAACATTCACCTAAAGTCGGCATTTGGATGGAAGATATCCCCGTACCTGATTGTGGGACAAATGAAGTAAAAATAAAAATTACCCATACCGGAATTTGCGGGTCAGACCTCCATATTTATCAATGGGATGAATGGGCACAGCGAACATTAAAGTTACCATTAGTGATTGGACATGAGTTTTGTGGGATAATTGATGAAGTTGGGCCTGGAGTCACCCACTGTAAAGTGGGAGATCGCGTTTCTGGAGAAGGTCATATCACATGTGGATTCTGTAGAAATTGCCGCGCTGGTAAACGACATCTTTGCGAGAAATCAGTCGGAGTAGGTATACAAAGGTCTGGAGCATTTTCGGAATTTTTAGTAATTCCAGAATCAAATGTTTGGCCTATTCATAATAGTATTCCTTCAGAAATTGCTGCTTTCTTTGACCCATTTGGCAATGCAGTTCACACTGCTCTTTCATTCGACATAGTTGGCGAGGATGTTTTAATAACTGGTGCTGGTCCCATTGGAATTATGTGTGCGAGTATTTGCAAATTTGTCGGCGCAAGAAATGTAGTTATTACAGATATTAATGAATATCGATTAGATCTTGCTCAAAAACTTGGTGCTTCTAAAACTATTAATATATCTAATGAAAAAATTGAAGACTATTTTGAAGAACTTAATATTGCAAATGGTTTTGATGTAGGTTTGGAAGTATCTGGTAATCCTTCAGCATTTAATAATCTTTTATCTCAAATGTATAATGGAGGAAATGTTGCCTTGTTAGGATTGCTTCCTAAATCTACTCAAATTAATTGGGATAACATTATTTTTAAAGGCCTCCATATTAAAGGCATATATGGAAGAGAAATGTATGAGACTTGGTATAAGATGACCCAAATGCTTCAAAGTGGGTTGGATATTTCAGGAGTTTTAACTCATGAGTTACCTGTTGAGAATTTTCAAAAGGCATTTGATATTATGGAGTCGGGCCAATGTGGAAAAGTAGTTTTAAAATGGTAATTAAATAATGGCTAATTCAAGTAACATATATAAAGAGACATTGACAAATATTGAAGCTGAAGGGCTCTACAAAAATGAACGGGTCATTACTACACCTCAAAGAGTAAAAATTTCAACAGATTCAGGTAATGAAGTTCTAAATTTTTGTGCAAATAATTATTTGGGTTTAGCTGACCATCCCGATATTATTGCCGCAGCAAAAGCTGGACTTGATGACTATGGCTATGGTTTGGCTTCTGTTCGATTTATATGTGGTACACAAGAATTACATAAAAAATTGGAGTTGAAAATTTCTCAATTTTTCAATTCTGATGATACTATTCTTTATACTTCTTGCTTCGATGCTAATGGAGGTTTGTTTGAAACACTTCTTGGCCCAGAAGATGCAATCATTTCTGATTCCTTGAATCATGCATCTATCATTGATGGAATACGACTATGCAAAGCACAACGTTTCAAATATCAAAATAGCGATATGAATGATTTAGAATTACAATTAAAGAAAACAGATAAAGCCAGATTACGGCTAATTGCAACTGATGGAGTTTTCTCAATGGATGGATATATTGCTAAGTTAAATGAAATAACTAAATTAGCGGAAAAATATGATGCAATGGTCATGGTTGATGATAGCCATGCTACAGGATTTATTGGCAAAACCGGGCGTGGATCTGCTGAGCACTGTAGTGTAATGGATAAAATTGATATCTGGACATCAACTCTTGGAAAAGCTTTAGGCGGCGCGTCAGGTGGTTTCACTACCGGGCGACAACATATTATTGACCTGCTCCGACAACGATCCCGGCCTTATATGTTTTCCAATACTGTGGCCCCAGCTATTGTAGCTGCCAGCTTGAAAGTTTTTGATATTCTTTCTTCTACTACTTCACTTCGAGATAAACTTGAAAAAAATACTCTGTATTTTAGAGAACAAATGACTTCAGTCGGTTTTGATATCAAAAATGGAATTCATCCAATTGTACCTATTATGCTTTATGACGCAGTATTAGCTCAAAAAATGGCGGCCACACTATTGGATGAAGGCATTTATGTTATTGGATTCTTCTTCCCAGTAGTACCAAAAGGTGAGGCACGTATACGTGTACAAATTTCCGCAGGAATGGAAAAGTCGGATTTGGATTATGCAATAGAAAAGTTTTCCAAAGTGGGGAACGCTATGGGCGTGATTTAATTCTATCAAGCTTGCTCTGATAATAAACCAAAGGTAAATTCCTCGGCTTTTTTAATATTATTAATTAAATAATGAATAAACAATTAACACCTAGATTATTAATCATTGGATTGGTATTGACATGGGCCATATGGGCCATTTGGCCAACGTTCCAATACCAACAATTAACCGATGTTGAAATTGAGGACCTTCGTGATCAGGGTAAACTCGAACAACTTGAATCTCGCTCTATTAAACAAGGCTTAGATCTTAAAGGAGGTATGTTTATTGTTCTTGAAGTAGATCTGCCTACATTGGTTGAGAACCTAGCTATTAATAAAGACAGAAAGTTTTCTAAGGCCATAAACGATGTTAGAAATCAACTTATTACTTCACCTGAAGGTGATTTCTTCACAATGTTTACTGATGTAACAACAAACAATAATTTAAAATTATCTCGTTATTACTATGACTATGGATCTAATAGTGAAACTATAATAACTGCCCTTAAAGAAGAGGGAGAAGATGCAATTAATAGAGTTTTAGAAATTTTACAAAATCGTGTCGATCAATTTGGCGTTGCTGAACCAACAATTCAAAAACAGGGGAATCAACGCATTATAGTTGAATTAGCCGGTGTTCAAGATTCTGAGAGGGCAAGAGCTCTTTTAGAAAGCACAGCACTTCTTGAGTTTTATCTGGTAAAAGAAGTAACCACGACTAATGATTTAATGATTAAAATTGATCAATCCCTTAAAGGAAATGAAGTAGTTGCTGAAGTTTCAAAGTCAACTGAGTCAAGTCAAGAGATTGCACCAATAGATGAAGATGAAACTGTTTCTGTCACTGAATTATTTGGTGAAATAGAAAAAAATAATTCAGACGATGTCACAGGTAATGACGTTGCTGAAAATATAGTTTCTGATAGACCATTTTCATCATTATTAAGAAATTTAGGACGAACTATAGGTGTACCTGAAAAAAATGCCTACGCTGTAAGGAAAATATTAGAGACCCCTGAAGCAAAAGAAAGATTGGCTTCAGCTGGCGGTACATTTTTATTTAGTCATAAAACAGAAGAATATCCTAGTGCGGATGGCAATGTTGAAAAAATGTACGGTTTATATTTATTGGAAGATCGCGCAGAACTTACTGGTGGTGTTGTAGAAGAAGCTAAAGCGAATCTTGGGCCCCAAGGGAGCACATCTGCTGGGCAACCAATTGTTAATTTATCTATGAATTCTGATGGTGCTAGAAAATGGGCTATTATTACCGGATCCAATGTAGGGCGCCAAGTAGCTATTGTTTTAGATAATAAAGTTCATATGGCACCTAATATTAGAGAAAAGATATCTGGAGGGGGAACGCTAATTGAAGGGTTCGCAAATATTAATGAGGCAAAAGATATAGCCATTGTACTACGTGCCGGTGCATTACCAGCTCCGGTAGATATCATTGAAGAAAGAGTTGTTGGTCCATCGCTTGGTGCTGACTCTGTTCGCCAGGGTGCTCAATCCGTATTGATTGGGCTTGGGTTAGTTCTGTTATTTATGTTGTTCTACTATCGATTAGCTGGAACTATTGCTGATTTTGCATTAATATGGAATATCATACTAGTGCTTGCTATTCTGGCTTCTTTACAAGCTACTTTAACCTTGCCTGGAATCGCGGGTTTAATATTAACGGTTGGGATGTCAATTGATGCTAATGTTATTATTTTTGAGCGAATACGCGAAGAACTCAACAAAGGTAAAACTCCCAAGGCAGCTATAGATGGTGGATATGAAAGAGCATTAACTACGATCATAGATGCTAATGTCACTACTCTAATTGCCGCACTAGTCTTATGGCAATTTGGAACAGGTCCTATAAAAGGATTTGCTACTGTTCTATTTTGGGGAATCCTAATTTCCATGTTTACAGCCATTTTTGTCACACGAACCATATTTAATTCTTTTGCGAGCCGCAAAGGACTAACCAAGTTGAGCATATGAGAATAATTAAAGAAACGCATATTGATTTTATGCGTCAACGCAAAATAACCTTGATTTTATCTTCATTAATTATCCTTTCAGGGTTGGGCTCACTTGTAATGAATGGTGGCCCAAAACTTAGTATAGATTTTAAGGGTGGAACTATGGTGTCTGTACAATATCTTGAACCTGTAGAAATAAGCGAAGTACGTAATGCACTAGGTGATTTTAATCTTGATGGTCAAATTTTTGATTTTAGTAGGGAAGAATTAAAATATTTTGGCAGTAAATCAGCTATTTCAGTACGAGTTCCTCATATTGAAGGTTCACCAGCTAATTTTGGACAGAAAATTGCCGATCATCTATATGATTCTTTCTTAGAAAAAGTCCCAACTGATAAAGCATCATTCATATTGTATAAAGGGAGTGTTGGACCTAAGATTGGGTCAGAATTAAGTGGTAAAGCACTTATGGCTATTATTTCTGCGCTAGGACTAATCCTAGTATATATTTCTATCAGATTTGAATTTAGATTTGCTATTGGTGCAATTGCAGCACTCACTCATGATGTATTTATAACATTAGGACTTTTTTCATTATTAGGTTATGAAATAAGTTTACCTATTATTGCTGCATTCCTAACTATTGTGGGGTATTCTTTGAATGACACTATTGTAATTTTTGATAGAATTAGAGAAAATTTGAAAGTACTAAAACGAGAAACGTATACAAAAATTATAAACCAAAGTATTAATGAATCCCTATCCAGAACGATTGTCACTTCTCTAACCACTTTTGTTGTTGTAATGGTACTCTGGTTATTTGGAGGTGAAGTTATTCATAACTTTGCACTCGCAATGATCATTGGAGTTATTGTTGGAACATACTCTTCTATATATGTTGCCAGCCCTATTGTCATTTATTTGCACGATAGAGCTGCAAAGTAGAAATTAATTATATTTTATTAATTTCTAAATATGGTGCTTTCTCGGTTAAACCAATTAACACACCATACTATTGCTAGACCTGCAAATACAATAAGCGACAAATAAACCTCGACCATATACCAGGGATTGATCGTCCCAGCAATAATATCCTTTGAAGCAAGAGATACATTTAGGAT
>CAYRYZ010000006.1:53710-59251 GCA_964428745.1 uncultured bacterium
TCAATTTGGTAAGCTTTCACAATATCAGGCTTCAGATTAAGCTGATTCATTCGTTTTGTAATAATTTTATTTTCTTGTGCAGTTAATAGAGACTTAATACGATTCCTAGTAATTCCAAAAGAATCCGTCCCTTTAAACTTAATAATAATTGGTGCTTGTTTATTTTGATCTATCGATTCTTGATATTCACGATTTACATAAATAGCAGCATCTAGGTATTCATTTTGGATATATGAATCGACACTATCAGCAGGAATTTGATCTAATATAATCACCTTATCTAAATCTGCAAATGCTTGATACAATTCTGGCGCATACTCCTGCCCAAAAAAGCTGACCTTCATCTGCTGTTCTGTTGCCTTTTCAGCTTGTTTACTTTGTATCGTATAAACAACACCGAATAATCCTGGGATTAAAACAAATGGGAGGACAATCATCATGATAATAGTTCGACGATCACGAGTAATATCAGTTAATTCTTTTTTAGCAATAGTAAGAAATTTCATCTGATTATTCTCCTACTCGATATATAAATTCTTCTTCAAATGTTGATTTTGTCATTTCTGATTTGAATTTATCTAATGTATCATTAAAGAATAGTTTACCTTTATATATTATAGAGATGTCATCGCATAATTGATTCACTTCACCCATACGATGACTTGAAAAAATTACTGTCTTGCCCTCTTCTCGACAGTTACGAATCAAATCCATGATCGCTCTAGATGTCATTACATCTAAGCCAGATGTTGGCTCATCGAACACCATCACTGATGGATTATGAATCATCGTTCGTGCAATAGATGTCTTTTGTTTCATTCCTGTACTAAGGCGAGAAATTCGACGATCAGCAAAGCTATTCATATCTAAGGCATCAAATAAATAGTCTTTTCTTTTTATAAATTCTTCTTTTTTCATCCCATGTAAATCTGCAATGTATTTTACCATTTCTGTTGGCGTAAGCCTATCATATAAGGCAGTCTGACCTGTCATAAACCCAATCTGCTCACGTACTTTCTGACCTTCATCTACAGAATCATAACCTGATACAGAAATAGAACCTGAGGAAGGTTTTAACATCGTGGCTATCATTCTAAGTGTGGTTGTTTTACCTGCGCCATTGGGACCTAATAATCCAAAAATCCTACCAGGTTCACATTCAAATGAAATATTATCTACAGCACAAATTAGTTTAACGTTCTTAAACTCGTCTCCTAATTCTTTGCGTTGTTTTCTACTCAATGGAAATTCTTTTGTAATATTTTCTACTTTTATCATAATCCTATTAATATAAATGATTGAAGGGTCGAAATGTATCTGACATTCATTGAGCTAAACAAGTTCGGAATAAATAATTGATGTAAATTTAAGTATGATCAATTATACAATCATATCTTCACCGATTGGAAAATTATTATTAGCAAAATCGATCCGAGGGCTAAATCATATTATTTTTGAACATAAGATTCCTCGATTTGAAGCTATTATTGGTGGTGGTTTCCCGGATCAAAAGATTATTAATAATGATAATGCTCTAAAAACCGAGGTTAATCAATTAAAAGAATATTTTTCCGGCCTAAGAAAAGAATTTGATATCAAATTGGATTTGGCAATGCCACCATTCTATCAAAAAGTATTGAATATCGTTAATAAAATCCCCTATGGCAAATATTTATCTTATCAGGAAGTCGCTACTAAAGCTGGTAATTCAAAAGCAAGTCGTGCAGCTGGTAGTGCAAATGCAAGAAATCCAATCCCAATTATTATCCCCTGCCACAGAGTATTAGCCAGTGGTGGAAAATTGGGAGGATATGGTGGTGGCATTAAAATAAAAAAATATCTTCTTAAGTTAGAAGGCATCCAATAACTTTATATATTCAATAATATGAAAATTTAGATTAGATAAAAGATGTTTCAATTAATTAAAAGACGTTTAATTGCCGGCCTGTTAGCCATTGTTCCAATAGCATTAACTTTTTGGATACTAAGATTCCTATTTAGGTTTCTTGATAGTTTTACAGCACCTATTTTAAAAAATCTTGGATTGGAAATCCCTGGGCTTGGGATAATTCTTACTCTGTTAATTATTTTCCTTCTAGGACTATTCATTACAAATGTCTTAGGTAGAACAATTTTTAATTGGGGTGAAAAGATATTAGCTAAGCTTCCCCTAGTTAATACTATTTACAATGCGGTCAAGCAGATCACAAATGCTTTTTCAGGAAAATCAATGAAGGATTTCAAACAAGTGATTTTCATTCAATACCCACGCAAAGAATTATGGACAATGTGTTTTGTAACAAACCAATCGAAGAATGAATTCGGCGATGAATTTTACCATGTATTTGTACCAACTACTCCAAATCCTACATCAGGTGTTTTTGTTGTAATTCCAAAAAAAGATGCAGTCCACCCAGATATTTCTGTTGAAGAAGGCCTAAAATCAATTATATCAGGGGGAATTCTAGACGCAGGTACTTCGTTAAGTACAAAATTACCAAATATCGATAAGTAATTTGCCCATCAATTATATAAATGGTGTAAGATTACATCGCTCAGTTACAGCTGGGTTACATCGTGTTGTTTCTCGTCAAGAATATTTAAATAAAATAAATGTTTTTCCTGTTCCCGATGGTGATACCGGTACAAATATGGCCTACACTCTAACTACGATTGAAGAAGGTATTCGTGACAAGGTCTATAAAGATATTAAACGGATGAGCATGGCCATTGCTGATAGTGCATTAGATGGAGCACGAGGGAATTCTGGAGCAATCCTCGCTCAATTTTTTGTTGGTTTTGCTGATGGTATAAAAGAAAAATCTTCTCTTACAGCAAAAGAATTTGCTGAAGCTGTTATACATGCAAAAAATTATGCCTATGATGCTTTAACGCACCCTAGAGAAGGCACTATTCTTTCGGTTATGAAGGCATGGGCCGAATCACTATTAGAATCATGTAATAGCTCTAAAGATATATTATCAATGTTATCTAAGGGTTTAGATGATGCCCAAGCAGAACTTGAAGATACTCCAAAGCATCTGGATGTTTTAGCAAAGGCTGGAGTTTTGGATGCTGGTGCACAGGGATTTGTTGATATGCTTGAAGGAGTACACAATTATATAACATCCGGAAAAATTATTGAATCAGACTTACAAGTCATTGAAGAGGAAGATGGAAGTATTGATATCATTGCCAATGAAAAATACCGCTATTGTACTGAATGCATTATTATTGGAGATGCCATTCATCGAAGAAAACTGCAAGAAAAGCTTATGGATTTGGGAGGCAGTATTGTCCTAGCAGGTACAAAAACTAAGGCGAAAGTTCATATACACTCTGATGTACCACGAGAGGTCTTCTCTGTTTGCTCAAAATATGGCACAGTTACTAATGAAAAAACTGACGATATGATCAAACAACAATCGGATGCTCATAAAGAACATTTTCCCATGGCTGTTATTGTTGATTCTGGTTGTGACTTACCTGAAGAAATACTAGAGTCACTTAATATTCATGTAATTCCTGTGCGATTAAATTTTGGCGATGTACACTATGTTGATAAAGTTTCTTTAACATCACAAGAATTTTGGAAAGAAATGAAAAATAATCCTATTCATCCACAAACATCACAACCCTCTCCAGGTGATTTTCGTCGTCAATATCAATTTTTATCCAGCCACTACGATTCTGCAATATCAATTCATATCCCAAAAAAGCTCAGTGGAACCTTTCAGTCGGCTGTAACAGCATCAAAAACAGTCTCCAACTTTCCAATAGAAGTATCGGATTCCATTAATGGCTCAGTTGGGATGGGGCTTATTGCAATGAGCGCTGCTGAAGCCGTCCAAAATGGAAAAAATTTCAATGAAGTATGTAGGATTCTCGAGAATGCGATTAATAATACAACAATTTATATTGGTTTCGACAAGCTAGATAATGTGGTAAAAGGAGGAAGAATATCGCATACTGTAAAAAAGATAGCAAATTTTTTCCGAATTAATCCCATAATTACATTTAAAGAAGAAGGAATAAAAACAATAGGAATTACTTTTGGAAACAATAACAAGGCAGATAAATTTAAAAAATTCGTTGAAGCTAAAATCCCGATAAATCATAATTTTAGAGTAGGAATTGCCCACACTCAAATGAAAGAATTTGCATCAAAATGGAGTAAAGATCTTCAAAAAAGATTTGGTGAAGATAATGTGGTTCTAACCGAAGTTGGACCTGCTCTAGGAGTTCATTCTGGACCAGGTAGTTTGATTTTTGCAATTCAAATTTTAGATGATAACTAAAAATGGTTGAATACCTTTATCTTATTTTATTGTTTTTGAGTAGTTATATAGTAGGCTCAACCCCAACTAGTATTGTCATGGGCCGTATAACAAAAGGGATTGATATTAGAAAACATGGCAGTGGGAATGCTGGAGGAACCAATGTTTTTAGAGTACTTGGTTTTAAACCCGCTTTAGTAGTTGTAATCGTGGATGTTTTTAAAGGTTGGCTCCCTGTCGCAATTTTAGCACCAATTTTTTTCGAAAAACAAATAATCCCTGACCTAGGAGTTGTTCAAATCTTTTGTGGATTTGCTGCGGTTTTAGGACATATATATACAATATTTGCTGGATTTAAAGGTGGAAAAGGAGTAGGTACGCTTGGGGGTATGTTAATTGCATTATTCCCAACTGCATTCCCATTTTGTCTTGCAGTTGCAATCATAACAATTATAACAACGGGTTATGTATCCTTGGCATCTATTTTAGCTGCAACATCATTACCAGTATTCCTTTTTACTCTACCTCCTTTTTTAGGTATAGAGCCTGCACCACTATCTCTCTTAGTATTTAGTTTATTAATACCATGGTTTATAATTTTTACTCACAGAAGTAATATTCAACGGATCAGAAATGGTGACGAAAATCGTTTTCTGAAAGCAATGATTTTTCGAAAAGAAAATTAAATCATATGCTGGGCAGCAATATGAAATGCCTTATCTATTCGCTTTCCTTCATAAAATCCCCATCCATAATCAAATCTCAATATAGGTACGAATGGTGCCTGAATTTGCAATGAGAATCCCGTTCCTAAAATGGGGCGCATTTTCAAAATATCGCTGAATTCATTTTGGCCTGTTACACCCCAATCTATGAATGTAGCAGCAGTCACACCAAATTCATATAGATCCATCATAGGGAATCGTGGAATTAATACCTTTCGTAATTCAATGGATGATTTAAGATTGTGAAAGCCAAAACGATAAGATTGGCTTGGATCATTGTAATTAGCATTCCTAGGATACTGCCACCCTCTAACTGAGCCAGACTCACCTAATGCTGCCATAAAATTCTTATCTTTTAATCCAATACTGATTTGAGTTTTAACACCCCATGCAAGAATCCATGGCTTAGGATTATCTATTTTACTTAATCGTCTATAAATGCTAAATGATTGGAACCAGGTATAACTACTTTCTAATTCTCCTTTAAGATCAATTCGGCTAATAAAAGCCTGTCTAAATAAAATACCTTTTGTAGGATT
>CAYRYZ010000006.1:59351-61887 GCA_964428745.1 uncultured bacterium
GATTCAAGTGGAATGGCTTTCCATTTAACATCAGCAAAAATCCCAAGATTAATTAATCGGTTCTTATCTTCATCTGCAAGAGAACTATCTAAAGGGACTTGAATAGAATGTTGAATCTCACGCTTAATAATGTAATCTTTCGTAAAGGTATTACCTTTATAAATTATCTCAGAAACGATGAGATTTTGACTTAATCCCAAAATAGGAATCAAAAAAAAGATTGCCCTATAATTCATAAAAAAACGATTTATATTAAAAATCAATTGCTCTTAAGAGCAGTTTCTTTTGGTATTCAATACCCTCTTCAGAATACATATCATCAATGGCAACCAGTAGTTTTGCATCTAATTCCAAACTGTTCATTTGGATCTGAACATGACTTTTATCCAATTCACGAACTTTTAGGACTGTCTTATCATTCTGATAATGATGGAATCCCTTTTTAAATTCCTTTGGTGTGCCATAAGTCATCAGAAATTTATATTTTACAACATCATTTGAAGTTAATTGAGGAAATCCAGTGGGTTTAAGCTCAATTGTTCTAACAATCGCATTCATGATATAATGTGAAGGTTCATGATTCGTTGAGCTGTAGATATGATCAATATTCATAAAATGTAGCTCAACGTTTTCAATCGTCAGTCGTGTAATAATCTGGAAGAAAACCTTAGAACGTTTCAATGGTAATTTATATCCTGTCGGTATATCAATAATTTCTTCCCAGTACTCAACGCTCTGTGCTGAGTCTAAAACATTAGACATTACAGTAGGTAGAGACATACCCCATTTTGCTACGGGATGACGATCTACGGTCCATCCTTCAGGAAGCGGATCAAGCTTTAATGATGATCTTACTTTACGTGTGATTCTTGATTCCATAGTTTTTGATATAGGTTGATTTGATTTAGGTGGAGTCGATTTGACAGAATCAGGGGGAGATACTTTTTTCTTTACAACTGGTTTTAATTCAGGCTCAGGTGCCCGGCGAAAACTGCAACCGACCATGCCGATACATATAGAGATAAGGAGAATTAATTTAAGTCTACTCATAGTCATATTATTTTTTCTTAGAAGAATACTCAGGATGATTATTGCCTCGATGGCAAACCCAACATGATATTTCATGGAAGTTCAGATCATTCATGATTTTATTTGCGCTCATTGTCATAGTCATCATTTGTCGAGCTACTTTTTTATTATCCTTTTTATCAATTGAATAATCACTAGTAACATGACAAAAATTACACTTCACGCCTAAATCTTTTGAAACCACTTTCATATATTTAACTAAATCGCTTTTCTTAGTATAGGAAAGCACTTTCAAATTCTTTAATTCTTTTTTTTGGGGAAACCCGAAAGAAACGGATAGGAATAGAATGAATATTATTTTTTTCATTCAAGAGCTCCTAAAACTCAATGAGTTTTATAGTTTTATTCTCAAAGTTTTTTTGAAATCCGCTCATTTGGTAGTGAAGTGTATGTGGAATTTAATATCATAAAGGTTAAAGGTACATAATTCAGTCCAATTGTGGTATGGTGAATTACATCTTATCTATAAAAAAACAAAAAAAGAATTTTCTGGATAATATTAATTATTCTTAGCTCCCTGATTAATCCATTTAGTAACTAATGCAATTTTGGTTTCACTCCATGGTTTTCCAGGTTCCGGGGGCATACGTTGTCCTGATGCTGTACCATTTAATTTTCTTATCAACAGACTAGCTTCTCCATTATTCGGCATAACAGTAGCTCCACTTTTCCCACCCTTCATAGCATTTTGATAACTGGAAAGTGATAATTCTCCATTATTTCCATGGCAATTGATGCATGATGAATCAAATAACGGCTGAATATCCATTTGATAGCTAACCACTTCTGGGATTTCTACTTCATCTCCCTCATTATTATCATCACCACAGGCTCCAAAAAAAATAAGAAATAAAGCTAGCTTTATTTTAATTTTGGGTAGATACAAAAAAGCCTCCGCAGTAACGGAGGCTTTTTTGTCGAGGATTGCAATTTTTATTTCCGTCCTCTGGCCATAGGTGAACGAGCAACGTGCCCATTCTTATCTATAAAATAAAGATATCCGGATTCACGAGAAACGCCTGCATCTGCTACTTTTTCAGCATTACCGCCGCCTTTTCCAGCGCGAGCCATTTTTGAACGCCATACATTACCGTCTTTACCGAGGTAATACAAATAACCAGATTCTTTTGATACTCCTGTTGATTTTACAACTTCAGCCATAATAATGACCTCCTTTAGTATGTTATTTATTACTAAATATCTGTTCTCGACGGTAAGTGTACGATTGCTCCTCTATAAGATGCAAGAAAATTCTCGAGGATCTTTCGAGGAGAAAAAACAGCCTAATTTTGCCTTATTCTGTGAACTCAGAAGAACTTAATTTCAATATTCTATTTTTTAAACTAAATGCCCCGGTAGCTCAGCTGGATAGAGCAACGGACTTCTAATCCGTAGGCCACAGGTTCGAATCCTGTCCGGGGTACTTACACGGATAGCACCGGTTTAC
>CAYRYZ010000007.1:0-54379 GCA_964428745.1 uncultured bacterium
CTTATATCCGTTCTAGTAATCAAAAAGTTCCACAGGAAGCAATTATTGGAATCACCTATGTTGTATGTGCTGCCGCTATGATATTATTGTTTAGCAAATCAGCTGAAGGATCTGAACATTTAAATCATTTACTTGTTGGCTCAATCTTATTTGTTACTCCAAAAAAAATTGCATATACGGCTTTGCTTTATGTAGCTATTGGATTTTTTCATTTTAAATATAAGAAGCAATTTTTTAGAATATCTGAATCCCACCTTAATATGACAGCACTGAATTCTTCAGATCGTTTTTGGGATTTCCTTTTTTATGTGACCTTTGGTTTTGTGGTTACAAGTTCAGTAAAAATTGCTGGTGTATTGCTGGTGTTTTCATTCCTGATCATTCCCACCATAGCTGCACTCCTTTTTAAAGAATCAATTCGTGGCAGATTAATATTTGGTTGGTCGTTTGGAATAATTGGTAGTCTGGCTGGAATGTTTATATCTATTTTATTAGATCTTCCCACCGGTGCAACCATAGTCGTAACGTTTGGCGTTATGTTGGCCTTATTAGGATTAATAAAATTAGTTAAGAGGCATTCCTCTTAATGAAATAGAGAATCGCCAAATATTACTTCCTTGATCCATATCACCCTCATTACTTGTAAAAGCTCCATCAATAAAAATAGGTTTTTGGAGATTAAGAGCAATAGCACCAAACCTAGAGCCAAATAGGAAAGATATACTAGGGCTGATGGATGTTGATTTTGTATTAGGTGCTGGTATATCATTCCAATAGCCCTGTCCCGTGTGAAGTATATTAAATCCATAACCAATAGAACTGTCAATACTATCAAAACGCTTATATATCATTGATAAAGCAATATTAAGATTTACTGGAGGTAAGTAACCATATTTACTTTCTGAGAATGGTCTTTCTAAAATGATAAATCCTCCAAAAAAAATAGGATTAGCTGGCCTTTTATAATAAATCTGAGTTTCGATATTATAGTTGTATGTCCCATTACTTAAACTAAAATGTCGGTGTTCTTTTACTTCATCTTTGTTTAAAAAATATGGGTCTGAAGTTAATTGGTTATTAGATGGAATAGTTATCCCTCCTCCAGAAAAAATTCTAAAACCTGGTCCATCTCCTTGATTTTTTATTAGATACCTAATCATAACCTTTGAGTCACCCAAAATCCCACCATTTGCGTTATGAAAATCACTTGCACTTGATTCAGTTCGATGGTGAATAGAGACATTAGATTGATTCCAATTCATGCTCCTAATACCCAATGTTGAGCTTAGTGTTAAATTATATTTGTCAGAAATCCCATATACAATACTGGGGCGTAATATAAACGTATTTAATGACCCACTATGTTTAAATGGCTCGCCTTTTACGGGGTCATGCCACCAATCTATAGAAGTGTAATGGCTTTGAATTCCATAATAGAGCTGCCCTTTTTCAGCTCCAAAACCTTTATCTGACTCACCAACTGGCAAGGAAGGATTACTTCAAAGCGCTCATTGTCCGTATAATGCAGCCATAAGCAAAAAGAAAATAACAGGCTTATTTTTCATTGTTGAGTTTAAGGAAAACATTGGTAATTAGAGTAGCACATTAGGTAGTTTTCAACTACTTAAGTAAGTTAAACGATAGCTATGAATGAAATACAATCTAGAATCAAAACGATTTTTGATCAGCAACTCGCTAATTGTCAAAATATACGAAATACTACTTTTAAAGAAAGAAGTGCAAAACTTAAATCTATTGAAACATGGCTTATGGATCATAAAGAAGATATTAGAAATGCCATGCATCAAGATTATCGTAAACCTGCTTCCGAGGTAGACTTAACTGAACTTTGGGCCGTATTAAATGAGATACGTCATATACGCAGATATTTAAAAAAGTGGATGCGATCAAAAAAAGTTAAATCAACTTTAGCAATGGCTACAGCCGAAGCTTGGATACAATATGAACCTAAAGGTGTGGTCTTGATAATAACTCCATGGAATTTTCCATTTAATTTAACAATTAGCCCTTTAATATCTGCGATTGCGGCAGGTAATTGTTCAGTAATAAAACCATCCGAATTAACTCCCCATTCATCACAGGTCATTTCCCATATGGTAAATGACCTTTTTGAAGAAAAGGAAGTAGCTCTTTTCGAAGGAGATTCCAATGTAGCTGAAGCGCTATTAGATGAACCATTCAATCATATTTTCTTCACAGGTAGTCCAAAAATTGGAAGCTCAGTTATGAAAAAAGCTGCAAAACATCTATCAACTATTACTCTAGAATTAGGTGGTAAATCTCCAACAATTGTTGATGAAACTGCAAATTTGAAAGATGCTGCTCAAAAAATATCCTGGGGCAAATTTTTAAACTGCGGTCAGATCTGTTTAGCTCCAGATTATGTTTTTGTACAAAAATCAGTCAAAGAAAAATTACTTGAAGAGATAAAAAACATGTCTAATAAACAATTTGCCACAGGTAATGGATCCGTAATGGACTCAGATAACTATGCTCGAATTGTAAATAAAAAACATTTCGAACGATTAAGTAGTCTACTTAATAAGACAACTGCTTTTGGGGATAAAATATATATGGGCGGGGATACAGATGAAGAAACAAATTTTATTGAGCCAACTGTTCTAATGGATGTTACACCTGATTCCCCAGTAATGAGTGAAGAAATATTTGGACCAATTCTTCCCATAATTACATTTGATAATATTGATGAAGTTGTTAAGGTTATCAATAATAAACCAAAACCATTGGGTCTATATATTTTTAGTTATAATAGGAAAAATATTGATTTTATTTTAAAAAATACATCGGCCGGTGGCACATCTATCAATGATACGATTCTTCACTACATGCACCTTAATTTACCTTTTGGGGGAATTAATAATAGTGGTTTTGGCCGTACTCATGGTGAAGCTGGGTTTAAAGCTTTTTCAAACCAGCGCTCAATACTTAAGCAGTCACGCTTGAGCCCTATGAAATTATTATATCCACCCTATACTGATCGGGTCAAAAAAATGATCAAATTATTAATGAAATATATTTAACTAGATGATAGATATAAGAAAAATTTGTTTTATACTTGAAAAAGGCACCAAATTTAGGTTGGTCTGATAACTGAGAAAATAATGAAAAAAAGATCAATTACAATTCTATTCTGCATTATTGGCGTATCACTTATGGGTCAATCTCAACAACAATCTTCAAAAGGATTTGTTATGGATAAAATAATAAAAACAGATGAAGAGTGGCAAGCATGCTTAACTCCAGAACAATATCAAGTTTTACGTGAAAAAGGTACTGAACGTGCTTTCACAGGAAAATACTATAAGCATAAAGCGAAGGGTACCTACATATGTTCTGGATGTGATAATGAACTGTTTAGCTCTGAAACAAAATATGATTCTGGGTCTGGATGGCCAGCATTTTTTGATGCGATAGACTCTAAAAAAGTTAATACAAAAAGTGATTTTTCGCTTGGGATGATTAGAACTGAAATCACATGTGCAAAGTGTGGGTCACATTTAGGGCACGTATTTGAAGATGGGCCAAAGCCCACAGGCTTGCGTTATTGCGTAAATTCATTATCCCTCAAATTTGTGGATAAATAATAAAATTATTTTTTTAACTATATTCATAAAATTTTGTCAAATTACTCAATAGATTAGAAAGAGAGAAGCTTTTCAATGAAAACTAACAGATCATATATAATATTATTTCTTATTGCGTTTACCTCATTAGGGATTTCGCAATCACGAATGGGTATGAATCAACCTGACCCAGTAGATTGGGTCAAAAAATTAGATTTGAGTGAAAAACAGGCAACTCAAATGAAGGAAATTAATGAGCGTTTGATGGCTGAACTGAAAGATCTTAGAGAGGATCCAAATATGGATCGTAGAGAAAAAAGATATGCGATGGGTGATAAGATGCAGGAACGAGATCAGCTAATTAAGGAAATACTAACTAAGAAGCAATATAAGCAATACCAAAATGAAATAAAAAGTCAGCAAAAAGAACGTGGTAGATCAAGAAGGGGACCTAGGCAAAATTGATAACAAGGAGGAGACTTAGGCAAAATTGATAAATAGATTATTTATAATAACTCTATACTATTCTGTAATTCTTGGGCAAAATGTAGATAGAGATATTGCAGGATCAGTTTTGGATATGGACAATTTGGAACCACTGCCTTATGCAAACATCATCGTTCAAGGTACAAATCGTGGTATTACAACAGATGCTGATGGGCATTTTGTTCTTGTTGATGTTCCAGCAGAACCGTGTACACTAATCGTATCTTATATTGGGTATCGTACAGCCAAAATTGGTTATGATAATTCTCTCTCTCAAGGACCATTAGAAATTCGTCTAAGAATGGAAGCGCTCAACTTCCAGGCTGTGGATGTTATTGCTGATGAATATCAAATTATAAAAATCTCAAACGACGAAGTTAGTAAAATTACTCTATCTCCACGTCAGTTGGCGCTTTTACCTAATATGGGTGAAGTGGATATCTTTCGGTCACTACAATTATTGCCAGGCATAACTAGTACTGGTGATGGTTCATCAGGAATTAATGTTCGAGGTGGAGGGTCGAACCAAAATATGATACTACTTGATGGTATGAATATTTATCATGTTGACCATTTTTTTGGAATGTTTAGTGCATTCAATGCTGATGCAATTAAAGATGTTCAAGTATACAAAGGTGGATTCCCAGCAAAATATGGTGGAAGATTATCAAGCGTAATTGACATGACAGGAAAAAACGGTGACCTAACTAAAAGACAATTTGGTTTAGGAGCGAATTTGATGTCGACTCAACTGCTATATGAGACACCTATTATATTAGGTGGCAGCTGGTTATTATCTTTTAGAAGATCATACTCTGATTATATGTCCAGTCCCTTTTTTGAAAAAATGTATCAGTTTGTAACGGGTGATGATGAAGTCCCAACCAATAACCGTAGACGTGTGAATCCTAATAATGAAAATGATGAAGCTTTTCAACAGCAAATTTTCCCCAATTTTTACTTTTACGACCTTCATAATAAAGTGACGTTTACACCTGGGAATAGTGATGTGATCAGTATCAGCATGTATGGAGGCAGAGATTTTTTAAATGAATCTCGTGAGACAGAAGGAGTAAGGGGTCGTCCCGGAGGTGGAGGCTTTGGTGGTGGAGGTGGCCAGCAAACCGTAACTCGTATTGATGATAACAACACAGACTGGGGCAACCTGGGGATGAGTTTTCGTTGGAATCATCGATGGACTGATCGTTTTTCCAGTCAAGCCTTATATAGTTCTTCTCAGTTCAATAGTGACTATGGTCGCCATTTATATTCGATTGGAGGTGGGGGTAGAACATTTAAGATCAATGAAAGTAATGGGGCTAAAGACAAATCATTTCGCCTAGACAATGTGCTACATGCTAATGCAAATCACATTCTAGAATTTGGTCTTGAAACAACAAATTTGGGTACTCACTACGATGTAGCTGTTTATGATTCAGTCCAAATTTTAGATCTTGAATCAAATACAATGCTTTTAAGCCTTTATTTGGAAGATCGATGGAAAGTGTTGCCTTCATTGACTGTTGGATTGGGCGTACGTGCAACATCTCAAACTGGATTGGATAGTTTATTTATATTGGATGTAGCAACGGACTCTGTTTTTATTTCACCTCGTTTTTCATTTAATTGGAATATTGGAGATCATTTTTCTATTAAAGGAGCGTGGGGTAATTATTTTCAATTTATTAATAATATCGTTCTTGAAGATGTACTCCAAGGCAATTCTAACTTTTGGCTTGTATCTGATGATAATATTCCACCAGGTTCTGCTGAGCATCAAATATTAGGATTCAAATATGAAACGCGAAATTATTTATTTGAAATTGAAGGATACCGAAAATACATGGATGGTATGATTGAATATACAAGGCGTTTTCAAGAGTTAGCTGATTATGGAAATTATTTTTTCTTTGGTGATGCCTATGCAGAAGGTTTGGAGTTTTTGGCTCAGAAAAAAACGGGAGCGTTTAGCGGATGGGTTGGCTATACTTTCGGAAATGTGAAATATGATTTTGGCGCATTAGCACCGGAGCCATATCCTGCTAGCCATGATAAAACACATGAGGCAAAGATAGTAGGTACATATAAATACGGTCCTTGGAATTTTGCTTCAACATTCATCTATGCTACTGGAACACCTTACACAACTCCTGAAAGTAGATATTATCTCCCCTTATTGAATGGAGATGAGTTTAATTATATCCATGTTAGTGATAAAAATGCACAGCGCTTGCCAGAATACCAACGAATTGACATTAGTGTTTTTAGGCAGCTAGATACTCCAGATTTTAAATGGGACGTTGGCTTTTCGGTTTTTAATCTATTAAATAATAAGAATGTTAATTATCGAGAATATGATCTAGATGTTGTTCCAGTATTAGTTTCTGATATGATGTTACTTCCCATGACAATAACCTTATTTTTTAAAGTATCATTAAAATAAAGAAACTCCATGAATAATAAATTATATTTATTGAGTCTGATTATTTTTGTATTTGTTACGATAAGTTGTGAGGATGATCTTAAAGCAGTCCCTGATGAAAATTTAATTGTAGTTCGTGCATATATCTATGCGGGACAACCGGTTAAAGATATTGTTCTTATGTCAACATTAGCATTGGATGATGAAAGAACTGAAGCAACACCGGTTGATTCTGCGGAAGTAATTCTTTTACGCGGAAATGAAAAGTTTATACTTGAGCCCATGTATGCAAATGATACAACTGAAACAGATACTACATATTCAATTACTTACCATTATCCAGATAGCAATCTTGTTGTTGGGATTGGAGATACATTTCGATTAGAGATAAACTATATGGAGCAACAGCTCACATCTGAAACAGTTGTCCCAATGAAGCCGGATAGTTTTTCTGTATCACTTGACACACTTTGGGTCCCTGAATTCAAAAGGAATAGAGATTATATTAATTGGATTTTTGCAGATTCAAATCGAATTCAGCTTGATTGGAATAACCCAAATGAACTGTACCATTATCTATTAATGGATAATGTTGAAGCAGACCCATCTCCTTTAGAAAAACAAGCTCCACCACGCTGGAAGCGTTTTGTATCTCAGCCTTTTGCTGATACATCATATACTATATTACCTTCTATCGTTACTCACTTTGGGCGACACGACATCGTGCTTTTTCATGTGCAGACTGATTATGTGTTATTGTATCAATCAAGTGGACAAGATTCAAGAGATTTGAATGAGCCATATTCTAATATAAAAGGCGGATTAGGCATGTTTACCGCATTTAATAGTGATACAGCAAGCGTTTATTTGGTTAAGAAAGAATCTTCAGACTAAGATAATAGATATGCTAGGCCACTGGCTTCATTCTGTTTTTGTGCCAGCAATCTTTCCGTATTATTAGCCAAGTTTTTATCCCATTCTTTTAACTTAGGAGCCATAATTCGGTGGTATACCCATGGGACGAATAAAACTAGGTAGACACATGATAAATAACCTAGAGGCATCTCTGGAGCGTGAGGGTAAGCTTTTAGTTCCCAATATTCTAATGATGCATTCTCGTGGTGTGAAGAATGTCGTGTTAAGTTATAAAGGAAAATACTGCTAATCCTTTTATTAGTATTCCATGAATGTTTTGGTTCAATTGGCGCCCCTTTTTCACGAATTAATCCATAATGCTCCATATAATTCACACCTTCAAGCATAACCTTTCCTCCGGTTGCGATTAGTAGGAACATAATTATACCTGTCACGCCGCTTAAATAAAAAGCTCCAGCGGTAAGCAATCCTGAACGACAATAACCAATCAGCATTTTATTTCGGAAAGAAAAAAGATTATAGCCTAGTTTTTGTAAACGATTATTCTCAATAATCCATGCATTTCTATGCGAAAAAATAGTTGATCGAACAATAAAGTGATATGGATTTTGACCCCTTTTGGCTGTTGCAGGATCTCTCTCTGTCGCCACATATTTATGGTGGCCATAGACATGTTCAATAGCAAAAGCGCAATCCCAAGTAAAAGCAAGTAGCCAATTACCAAGAAACATATCAAATTTATTCTTTTTACGGTGCGTAAGCTCATGTCCCACATTTGTTCCTGCAGATGCTACTAATAAACCCATGACAAGAACATAGCCCATTAGATCATATATGTTAGTATCAGCTCTTGCAATCATTAGAGATGACCCCCATTCTGGTAGTGGATAATCTCCTACCATCCATATGCTTGCTAAAACAGCGATAAGAACAAACGGAAAATTAATATATAGTAGAAAGTTTAAGGTTTTAGTTGATGAATAATTAGGATTCCTGTTGTTATCACCAAAAAAAAGATCACCAAGGATTACAATTAATGCGAATATTGCAAAATAGATCCACATCCAATGTTGGCCTTTTAAGGCAAAATAAGCACCAAATGCCGTTAGAATTGGAGCTGCGGAAAAACGAATATATTTTAACATGATTATCTTAAAGAGTTTAACATTGACATAGTAAATATTCAAGTTAGAGGTAATTCATTGAAAACACTAAATTCCCTTTCACAATTATTGTTGAAAACTGGAAGGAAATCAATTTAATGGAAATATTTTATTTTGTCGTTGGCTGGTCTTTATCATTGGCTGGTTTATATGTAGTTCATAAACTATTGATAGTTGCAGAAAAGCACGAGAAATAATTTTTTTGAATAAATCGATAAAAATTTATACTACCAATTGGTGTAGTTATTGTGATCTCGCGAAACGGTTTTTTGATGAAAAGGGGTGGGATTATGAAGAGATTAATATTGAAAAATTAGGTTGGGATCGATCTAAACTTCTAGAAGTTGGTAAAGCCACTACAGTACCTCAAATTGTAATTGATGGAGAAGCTATTGGTGGCTATGACGAATTAATCAAAATTCACAATTAGAAAAATTAATTGTAAATAATGTTGAAAGATTTTTTATACCACGTACCACCTATGGGTATTTACGAGACACTTTACGCATTTCGGGATACCTTTGAGAGTTTCATGGGTACTGAAGGTACACATCCGTGGTCCCAAGGATTTCCGCTTACCTCACCATTGGAAAAATTTGGTGGACCAGAGTTACCAGGAAGTGTTGACGTCACTTTGGAGGATCGGTTTTACCCCAAAGCATGGGGGCACCCTGAACTACGCGAAGCCATTGTTGAGTACTATAATTCACGATATGGATCAACCATCGCACCTGAGAATGTGATGATATTTGCCGGAGGTCGACCTGGGATTTACACCGTGATGACATTTTTAAAAAAACGCGTAAAGGTAAGAATTGGGAATATTGAGTGGCCCGCCTACCTTGATATAATGACACAGACCGATACTGACTATGAGACTGTTCCTTTCAATAAGGAGAACAACTTTCATCCAAAAAATGCAGAATACTATAACCGAAAGAATCTTGATGAAGGAACAGCGATTCTGCCTGTCATCTCAAACCCTCAAAATCCTTCAGGCCAAACACGTTCTGGTGAAGAACTCCGTGAACTGATTAAGATCGCAGAGCAACCCGGCAACGGTATCTTGCTCGATGAGGCATACGAAATGTTCCACTCCCCTTCAGTAAGCGGTATTGAATTTGTGCAGGACCTCGATAGCAGCAATGTCTTCCTTTCAGGCGCTTGTACGAAGGGACTCCAGTCACCGGGTATTCGCATCGGTTGGATCATTGCCAGTAAGAGAAATATAGGAATCTTAGCAAATTACTCTAGCTTCGGAATGGGTGGCGTAAGCCATCCTTCTCAACATTATGCAATCAAGCTTCTCGAGTCCAGCCGTGTCAAAAAAGTACGCAAAGCGGTAGAGGAGCACTACAATTGGCAGCGCCAGCGATATGGCAAGGCATTCGAGGAGATGGGTTTAGGAGTCTATACCGGCAATGGAGGTTTCTATCACTGGCTTGAGTTGCCTGAAGGGATGACCAGTGATGAACTGAACAAGCGGTTGTTCAAGCACGGTGCAGCAATTCTCTGTGCTTTTGACTGCGACATGGGCCGTCCCCATTCGAAAGATCCCAGATACAAAACACCATATGACCGATTCTTTCGATTCTCTTTTGGACCTCTTCTTCCTGAGACTTTTGAAGCAGATATCAAACTTTTCCGTGAAGTATATGAGACTTACAAAAATGAGGCGGGTGTTGATTAATAAAACGGTTGATCAAATTAGGTAATTGATTATCTTGCGGATTTACCTAAATTAAATAACCTCTACATATTTTCTGTAGACACCATCATTTTTGACAGATTTTTTTAGGGTTTTTTATTTTGTAAAGAATATAGTCTTGCATTACAATTAGACCCCAATGAGGAGTGCAAATTGAATCATAACAAACTGGAAAAATGGATATTAATCTTGTGGGGGACATTATTTCTCGTGTCCTGCATTGAGCAGGATACCACGGAGGAACTATATCAAATCTTTTCGGATGCACATCAATATCAATTGGATAACAATCCAATCAGCGCCACTTATGCAGGTAACTATAAATTAAATGATCAGATGCCATCTGTTTCTATAGAACAGATCGAAAAAAATCTGAAGTTCTGGAAGTCCATTTATTACCGCTTAGAAAAGGTCCAATTGAATGCCCTTTCAAAAAAAGATAGGGTAAATCATAAGATATTTCGTCGGATCATAAATAGCCGAATAAGAAGTATTGAATACAAAGATTATTGTATGCCATTCAATGCCGATTCTGGTTTTCATACAGGTTTATCGCGTTTGTATAAAGCTATGCCTTTCAAAACAGTTGAGGATTATAAAGACTACATTAAAAGGCTAAAAGATTTTCCAAGATATTTTGATGAGCAGATTGCAAATATGCGTATTGGTATTAAAAACGGAATTTCAGTCCCAAAAGTTGTTTTAAAAGGGTATGAAGTCACTATAAAAACCCATGTGGTAGATTCTCCTGAAAAAAGTGCCTTTTATGAACCATTTCATTCCTTACCAAATTCATTTAATCCCGAACAAAAATTGGAAATAAAAAAAATGGGAGAGCAAGCAGTTATGAATGGTGCTGTCAAAGCGTATGCTTCTTTTTTGGATTTTTTCTTAAATGAATACTATCCTAATGCCCGTACAACATTAGGTGCATCTGAACTGCCAGGGGGCATGGATTACTATAATTTCAAGATCGATCATTTCACAACATTAAATCTCAGTGCTCAAGAGATCCACGAAATTGGTCTAAAAGAAGTGGCAAGGATTCGAATAGAAATGGAAATTATAATTAAATCTGTCGGGTTTAAAGGTAGCTTTTCTGAATTTTTGAATTTTCTTAGGACAGACCCACAATTCTATGCAACTACACCTGAAGCTTTGCTTAAAGAAGCCTCTTTCATCGCAAAACGAATGGATGCTAAACTTCCAGCTCTATTTAACAAGTTGCCCCGATTGCCCTACGGTGTGGCACCTGTTCCGAATGATTTGGCACCAAAATATACTGGTGGCAGATATGTTGGTCCTGCAGAAGGGAGCAAAGAACCAGGGTATTATTGGGTTAATACCTATAAGCTAGATGTACGACCATTGTATAATCTGGAAGCTTTAACACTTCATGAAGGCGTACCTGGGCATCATCTACAGAACTCTATTGCATCTGAATTAAATGACCTTCCTGAATTTCGAAAAGACCTTTATTTATCCGCATTTGGTGAAGGTTGGGGTCTATATAGTGAATATCTAGGAATTGAAGCAGGGTTTTATACGGATCCTTACAGTAATTTTGGTCGTCTCACCTATGAAATGTGGCGGGCATGTCGTCTTGTGGTTGATACAGGCATCCATGCTATGGGATGGTCCCGTCAACAAGTTATAGACTATCTATCCGATAATACGGCTTTACCAATCCATGAATGTACAACGGAAACAGATCGCTACATTGCTTGGCCAGGCCAGGCTCTTTCTTATAAAATTGGCGAACTTAAAATTAAAGAATTAAGAAAATTTTCCGAACAAGAGTTAGGAGGAAAATTTGATGTGAGGGATTTTCATGATACAGTACTAGGCAGTGGCTCAGTACCCTTGGATGTATTGGAAGATCAAATACAGGATTGGGTTGCAGCCCAAAAAAATTAAAAGGAAATAAAATGTCAAATTCATCACCACGTTTTTCTTCACGATTTGCCTTTTTGGTCAGTGCATTAGGTATCGCAATAGGTACCGGTAATATATGGAGATTTCCCCGTATAGCCGCTTCAAATGGCGGCGATGATGGTGCAGGCGCATTTCTTGTTGCCTGGATCATATTTTTATTCATGTGGAGCATACCCTTGATTATTGTTGAATATGTTATGGGTCGAACCGCTAGGAAAGGTACGATTGGTGCGTTTGCACACTTTATGGGTAAACCGTTTGCATTTCTAGGTGGATATATAGGGTTCGTGGCTACTGCCATTGCCTTTTATTATTCAGTGATTGTTGGATGGAATATCTTTTATTTCGGAAGTATGGCATTGACCGATTTGCCAAACACAACCGAAGCCTCTAATACGCTGTGGAATCAGTTTCAAAAGAGCGGCTTCCCGATTTTATTCCATGGGGTAGCCATGAGTATAGGTGGATTTGCGATTTATAAGGGCGTTACCTCTATTGAAAAAGTAAATAAATTTCTTATACCGACACTATTGATTATAGTATTGGTATCTGTAGTTAGAGCTATCACTTTGCCTGGTTCAATGGCTGGCATCACCTATCTATTTACTCCAGAATGGAGTCAGTTAAAAGATCCTCGAATATGGCTAGAAGCATTAACTCAAAACGCTTGGGATACAGGGGCTGGATGGGGATTGTTTCTAACATATGCTATCTACATTCGTAAACGCTACGGATTAATTAAAAATGCATTTACTACAGCTATTGGGAATAACCTGGTATCTTTGCTGGCTGCCATCATGGTTTTTAGTACCGTGTTTTCCATTTTGGGTAATGAAATGGGAATGGCCAAAGGGGAAATTTTAGAGGTGATGAAAACATCAGGTCCAGCAGCCACGGGGCTGACCTTTATTTGGATGCCGCAGTTATTTGCAAAAATGGCTTTTGGAAAAACTTTGGCCATTTTGTTCTTCATGGGTCTTACATTCGCAGGATTTTCATCTTTGATCTCCATGCTTGAATTGGCTGTAAGAAATCTTCGGGATATGGGAGTTGAACGTAAAACAGCTGTTGGTTGGATCGTTGGTGTTTGTTTTCTTATGGGAATTCCTTCTGCGAGAAACTTAGATATACTGAGTAATCAGGATTTTGTTTGGGGTGTGGCTTTGATGTTGGCTGGCGTTTTTGTAGCACTGGCGGCGATTAAATATGGATTACCCAGAATTATGGAAGAAATCAGTTTAGGTAACGTAGACGATTGGTCATTTCCATTTTGGTGGCGACCAGTCATTAATTATGTTGTGCCCGTAATAGGTGTGGTGATCTTTTCGTGGTGGATGTGGCTTTCAGCTACTGTATATGCGCCAGCAGACTGGTATGACCCAACATCATTATATAGTGTTGCAACTTGTGTAGTTCAATGGGCTATCCCAATGGTAGCATTTTATATTTTGAATACTTGGATGAATAATAAGCTGGAAAATTCACTAGAATCTGAAAACTAAGGAGATTATAATGATAAATTCATCAAAGTTTATTTTAACTCTATTAATTATATCAGCCGTTTCATATGGTCAATTGGGAAAAAAGAATATTCAAGAATCAATTGAACAACGAGCTAAGGATTATGAAAATATAGCTAAATCAATCTGGGGCTGGGCTGAATTAGGATATCAGGAAGAAAAAAGTTCTGCACTCCTAAAAAAAACATTATCGAATGAAGGTTTTAGCATTAAGTCTGGTGTGGCTGAGATTCCCACAGCTTTTGTCGCAGAATACGGTTCTGGTAAACCAATTATTGGAATACTAGCAGAATTTGATGCGTTGCCAGGAATATCACAGGAAGTTGCTACTGAGCGAAAACCGATATTAGGTCAAGCTGGAGGACATGCTTGCGGTCATCATTTGTTTGGTACGGCATCCACGGCCGCAGCGATAGCAGTAAAAAATTACTTAAATAAATCTAAAAAGAAAGGCACTGTACGCTTATATGGCACTCCCGCTGAAGAAGGAGGATCTGGAAAAGTTTATATGGTTCGTGCAGGTCTCTTTGATGATGTGGATGTCGTTTTAGATTGGCATGCAAGTGACAGGAATGCTGCCAACCCAGGTACCTCCATGGCTAACAGATCTGCAAAATTTAGGTTTCATGGATATTCAGCACATGCAGCCGGAGCACCAGAGAAAGGTCGTTCCGCATTAGATGGGGTTGAGGCTATGAATAATATGGTTAATCTTTTACGCGAACATATACCAGATGGTTCACGTATCCATTATGTAATTACAAGAGGCGGGAATGCGCCTAATGTTGTACCTGATTTTGCAGAAGTATTCTATTATGTTCGAGATTTTAACGTAGATATTTTGGAAGATATTTGGTCGCGTGTTATAAAAACTGCTGAAGGTGCAGCATTAGGGACAGGTACGCGTTTGGAATATGAAATTATTCATGGAAATCGACCAGTATTAGCTAATGATGTCACACAAAAAATAATGTATAATAATCTAACAGCCATTGGCGGTGTTAATTATGATCGTAAAGAAAAAAAATTCGCAAAAGAAATTTATAAAACACTTCGAAATCCTAGTTTGGGTTTAGAATCGGCTAGTGAGGTTCAGCCTTACAAATTTACCAAAGGTAAAGGGTCTACGGATGTAGGGGATGTTAGCTGGATGGTTCCAACAGCCAGATTAAGAATGGCAACTTGGGTTCCGGGGACTTCTGCGCACACGTGGCAAGCCGTCTCAGCCGGAGGTATGAGTATTGGCATGAAAGGAATGGTAAATGCTGCTAAAGTTATTGCTGGTACAGCCTTTGATTTATATAATGATCCTGAAACTATTAAAAATGCTAAAAAAGAATTGATTGAACGTCGCGGCCCTACCTTCAATTATTATTCCCTTCTAGGTGAACGAAAACCCCCTTTAGATTTTCGTAAGTGATCTTAATTCAATTTAGTTGAATTAAACATAGCTCAATTACATTAGTATATAATTCATAATACTATAAGAAATAATAAATCAATAAATCCTAGAATGTTGAAATATTTAAATCTGATTTTTATCCTTAGCATTTTAAATGCAATTTCATTTTCCCAGGAAAATATATCAAATGATAAGCGAGTGATTTTAACAAAACAAATATCAACGGGTAAAATAGAATTAGATGGGTTATTAAATGAACCTGAATGGAAAATGGTCTCACCTGCCAAAGATTTTATCCAGCGAGATCCAATTGAAGGAGCCCCCAGTACGGAAAAAACAGAAGTGTATGTAGTTTATGACAATAATAATCTCTACATCGGTGCTATGTTATTTGATAGTGATCCAAATGGAATTCTTGCCTATCAGAAACGTAGAGATCAGAGCTTACGCACAGATGATCGTTTTATGTGGATTTTAGATACTTTCCTTGATGGACGCACAGGTTATTTTTTTGAAGTGAATCCTGCTGGGCTTATGGGAGATGGACTCATTATTGGTAGTGAATCCCATTGGGGAACAAATAAAGATTGGAATGGAATCTGGGATGCAAGAGTAGTGATATTACCTGAAGGTTGGTCAGTAGAAGTTGTTATTCCATTTCGTACACTAAATTTTAATCCCAATCTTGAGACATGGGGAATCAATTTTCAACGTACCGTTCGAAGAAAGAACGAAGATGTAAAATGGGCGGGTTTTCAGCGAAATAAAAAATTGACGTCGCCCATTCATGCCGGACATCTTTCAGGATTAAAAAATTTGACACAAGGGAGGGGAATCGAACTTAAACCCTATTTTAGTATGAGTAGCCGCCAAATGGAAATAGATGAAGATATGCAGAAAAATAAACTTAATGATTTGGGCCTCGATATTTCCATGAATATTACTTCGGGTTTGAAAGGATCATTAACTTATAATACAGATTTTGCTGAGGCAGAAGTTGACCAACGCAGGGTAAACTTAACAAGATTCCCATTAAGGTATGCTGAAAAACGCGGATTTTTTCTTGAGGGCGCTGGTGTTTATTCTTTTTCACCTCGAAATGATGTTACACCATTTTTTAGTCGAAGGATTGGTTTATCTGAAGGAAAACAAATACCGATAAACTATGGTAGTAGATTATCTGGACAACTTGGGAATTATGAGATTGGTGTAATACAAGCTCAAACAAAGCCACTAGAGAATATATCAGGTGAAAATTTTACTATTGCAAGGGTAAAAAGGGCATTATTTAAGCAATCTTATTTAGGATTAGTGTACACTGATCGTTCAACTAGTAAAGGAGAAGTAGACTCTTCAGCATTGGATCAAACTCTTTATGGTGCAGATTTGGAATTAAAAACTTCTGAATTTATGGGGAGCAAAAATCTTCAGTTACAAACGTTTTTTGTATTTCACACTGCTCCTAATAATGATCCAAATCTTAATCTTTCTGAACTATCTACGCGCGGCTTAAGATTAACCTATCCAAATGATATTATTCGTACTCATGTATCTTACCGAGAGTTTGGGAGTATGTATAAACCTGCAGTTGGTTTTAGTAGGCGTAATGGTTTTAAACGAATACAGCCCAGCTTTAGTTATCATCCTCGTCCAAAAAAATATGACTTTATAAGACAAATTGAATTTGGTGTTCAATATGAGTATATGACTGATCTCAATAATAATATGCTAAAAAAAGAAACAACAATTACTCCATTTAACATTCGATTTGAAAGTCAAGATGAAGTAGCAATGAAAATTGTGAGATTGGTAGAATATCTTGATAAGCCATTCTCCATTTATGAAGATATAACTATTCCCATTAAAGAATACAGTAGCAAAGAATTACAGTTAAAATTTGAAACATCGGAAAAAAGAATGGTCTCAACAGAATTAGAATATCAAACAGGTGATTTTTGGAGTGGAGAAAAACAAACATTAAAAGGTCAAATTTCAATAAAACCATTTTCTGGCTTTAATATTCAAACAGAGTATGAAAAAAATCAAGTCAAATTGAGCGGCAATAATTTCAACACAGAATTATACAACATAGAATTAGGAATTTATCCTACACCTCGTACTGCAATATTTAGTAATCTACAATATGATAATGTATCCAATGCATTGGGTCTATTTGCTAAACTTCAACATACCATTCGCCCAGGGAGCGATTTTTATTTAGTCTATACACATAATTGGATGAGTCTGGGTGATCAAATATTTGATTTTGATTTAAAAACCATATCAAAGATCAGTTCTTTAAAAATCAATTATACCTTAAGATTATAAGGTAATTGATAAAAAATGAAAATATATGAATTAGTGAAAACCCAAGTCATTGATAGTTCAATAGATAACGTTTTTGATTTTTTTGCAAAACCAGAAAACCTCAAAACAATTACTCCTGAAAAACTTTCTTTTAATATTATCACACCCACACCCATCACTATGGATAAAGGTACTGTTATCGATTATACTATACGCTTATTTGGGATTCAAGTTCATTGGAGAGCGCTCATAACAAGGTATGACCCACCTCATGAATTTATTGATGAACAAATTAAAGGCCCATACAACTTTTGGTACCATACACATAAATTTAAAGAGGTTGAAGGTGGTGTAGAGATTTCAGATAGGGTAAATTACAGTATACCTATGGGGGTCTTTGGCCGAGTTTTACACTTTTTATGGATTAAGAGAGATCTTGAAAAAATTTTTTCACATCGAAAAAGAATTATTGATAATATATTTGTTAAGAATTGTCCAGATGAGGATGAGGCTCATGAAAGGAATAACTAAATGAAAGTCGCTCTATTTGGCGGTACGGGATTTGTAGGCTCTTATATTATTGATGAACTATTAAATAATGATCATGAACCTGTGGTTTTAGTTAGAGAAGGCTCAGAATCAAAGCTTAATAATTCTAAAAAATGTAAAATTATTTCTGGAGATGTAAGTGACGTTAAGTCTATTGAGAATACAATCGCAGGGACAGATGCCGTTATATATTGCATAGGTATCATTCGTGAATTTCCTAGAAAAAGTGTTACCTTTGAAAAGTTACATTTTCAAGCAGCAAAGGAATGTATTGATGTTGCTAAAGCTTCGGGCGTAAAAAGATTTATTATGATGAGCGCGAACGGAGTGAAAGTTGATGGGACTGCTTATCAACGTACAAAATATCTAGCTGAAGAATATCTAAAGTTTTCAAATATTGACTGGACAATTTTTCGCCCTTCATTAATTTTTGGTGATCCAAGAGGTGGAGATAGGCCTGAATTTTGTTCTCAGATAAAGAAAGATATGTTAAGCTTACCTTTTCCAGCGCCGAATTTTTATCCAGGTTTAAATCCAATGAATGCGGGAAAATTTGTAATGTCTCCTATACATATTAAGAATGTCGCTGAGTTTTTTGTGAAATCAATTGAGCTAAATGAATCAATCAAAAAAACATATTCCCTTGGAGGTGAAGCTTATTACTGGAAAGATATAATTATGACTATTGCAAAATCATATGGGAAGAAAAAATGGAGTGTTCCAGCGCCCGCAATAGCAGTTCAAATTGTGGCGACATTTCTGGGAAGATTTTCATGGTTCCCAATTACAAAGGACCAAATAACAATGTTGCTTGAGGGTAATGTCTGTGAGTCAAAAGATTTATTTGACAAATTTGAAATTGAATCCATACCATTTAATTCTGAAACGCTCGCTTATTTAAACAAATAGATTCATTGAATAATATGAAAATATTAACCATTATATTGGTTGTTCTTATGATAGGAGCCATAGCATCACTTTTTGCGAATAATCAATCAGTCCTATTGGCAGTTGGCGACAAGGCCCCCGATTTTTCATTGAATGATCAAAATGGAAAGGTTCGGAAATTGTCTGACTACAGGGGCCAGCGACTTGTTGTTTACTTTTTTCCTAAGGCGGATACCCCTGGATGAACGAAGGAAGCTTGCGGGTTCCGCGATATTTATGGAGAATATAAAAGAGCGAAAATACTTGTTTTTGGCATTAGCTATGATTCACCTAGGGCATTGAAAGCATTTAAAAGAAAATATGCATTACCTTTTGATTTCTTATCGGATCAAAAAAAGGAAGTAGCACCAACATATGGAGCTGCTAGTCTAGCTTGGCCAAAAAGAATGACCTTTATAGTAGATAAAAATGGCAAGATTGAAAAAATATATAGCAAAATGAATGTTAATACACATGCTGAAAAAATTTTAGATGACTTGCTTGGGAAAAAATAACAGATTTTTATTTATTGTATCTTTTCTAATCGTTAGTCTGATTTACCCTCAAAATACTTCAAATGAGATATATGGATTTATTACAGATAGCGAATCTGGGGAGGCTCTAATCGGTGCTAATGTATTTATTAAGGAGAGCGGTAAGGGAATGGCAACCGATATAAATGGATATTATGTCCTTTCTGGGATTGATTTGAAAGAAGTTACCCTGATAGCTTCATATGTTGGTTATAAACGATTTGAAAAGAAAATCAATTTTAATGATGATATTCTTGATCAAAATAATTCAATAAATATCAATATTGCGATGTCAATTGAGGCTCTTGAAATTCTTGAAATTGATGTAACCGCTGAAGAGATTGAAAGGTTAAATAAAATTGAGCCTAGTCGTATCAATCTTTCACCAAGGATGTTAAAAGCTCAACCCGCTCTTGCTGAGCCTGATATTTTTCGAACGATCCAATCTCTACCAGGTGTGCTTACGAATTCTGAATTAAGTACGGGATTAATTATTCGAGGTGGAAATACTGATCAGAATTTGATTTTACTAGATGGAATAACTGTTTATAACCCATCGCATATGGGTGGCATATTTTCAAATTTCATCGTTGATGCTGTGAAAGATGCAGAACTAATAAAGGGTGGATACAATGCAGAATATGGTGGAAGGCTTTCAGCAGTACTTGATATTACGAGTAGAGAGGGGAATAGAAATGAATTTGAAGGGAAAGGTAGTGTCTCATTATTATCGGCACAAACAACAATGGAAGGACCTTTCTTAAATGGAGCCTGGCTTTTTTCTGGGAGACGAACCTATTTTGATTTGTTATTACCTAAGGTTTTACCTCAGGAGACAGCAGATAATATACCGCCATATTATTTTTATGATCTGCAAGGTCATGTATTTACTGATCTTAATGAAAAAGATCGAATTTCCTTCAGTTTTTATAATGGAATAGATGATTTTTCTTTTAATGATCTAGACCTTACAGCATACTGGGGCAATCAGACTGGAAGTTTTTCCTACAGGCGCGTATTTGCTAACAAATTAATAGGAAATTTTCTTCTAGCAAAAAGTCGATTTTTCACTCGTTTTAGTTTGGGCGGCGATTTTGGGCTTAACAGTGAAAATTATATTGATGATATTACAGCTTCTGGAGATCTCTCTTATTTTTCAAGTGAGAATTTTAATGTTTTTTTTGGAGGTCAATTAAAGAATTATGCGATCAGTTATGAAAGTTCCTTCGGAGATAGTTCTAATTTTGATCTTCCCAATACATCAACTGAAACCTCCTTATATACAAAAGTCAAATGGAAACCAAATAGTAAAATAATTATAGAGCCTGGTATTCGCTTAAATACCTTTACATCTCATAAACAATCATTATATCCAGATTTTCGATTGGGTGCAAAATATATTATAAATCCATCACAATTTATCAATATGGCGATAGGTAACTATCATCAATTCATTGAAACATTCCAAGATGATTTTAATCCACCCTTTTTAGATAATTGGGTGGCAATCGATAATTCTGTTGATCCAGCTATGTCAACACAATTTGTTTTAGGGTACGAAGAGTACTTTGGATCAGGTTATAAATTTCAAGTAGAAGGATATTACAAAGATATAAGCAATCTATTGACCTTTGAGGATCCTACAGCATCAACAGATGGAGATATACCCGCAGAAAAATTATCGGATATACTTACACAGGCAGATGGATATGCTTATGGTTTCGAGGTTTTTGGACAAAAAACGGCTGGTAAACTCTCAGGATGGCTTGCATATACTTGGTCAGTTAGTAGAAAAAAAATGAATGGAATGGAATATTTTACAAATTGGGATCGTAGTCATGTATTGAACATCCTAGGAAGTTATCAGGCGAATGAAAAATATGAGCTTAACTGGAAATGGACGTTGCAATCAGGTCAGGCTCATACACCTATTAATGGTTACTTTATTGAGAATTTGCCAGGAGACCCCGAATTTAGATATCGTACAATTCCTGGATCAAGGAATGGGGGTCGTTATCCAGCATATCACCGTTTAGATATTGGCATGGTTCGTCACTCAAAAATTAAAAACACAAAATTTGATCTTTTTTTCCAAATAATTAACTCTTATAACCGAAAGAATGTTTTTAGGTATGGTTACAGTTTGGGGAATATATATAATGGTATAGATGATGATGGTGATTGGGAAGTAAAAAAACATGATAAAAATGGAAATAAACGTCCTGATGTTGGAGAAACAAATGTAGATGAAGCTGATGAAGGCCGAATACAAAGACAAGTAATTAATCTTTTTCCAATTATTCCAACCATAGGTATCACCTTTGAATTTTAAGATATATAATAAATTAATAATCGTAACAGGATTAATCTTACTTGGATGTGAATTCCAAGATGTTGAGTCTCCTTATAAAGAGAAAATCACTGTTTATGCTAATATTCAAGCTAATCTGCCCATGATGGATACGTTATATGTATCTCGAACTGCAGCAATCGGTGAAGAAATTGATGCCAATGAACTTTGGATCTCTAATGCAGTGGTTAAAATATCAGATGGTCAGGATTCAGAAATCGCATCTCCAGTATTGGGAAAACCGGGCCGATATCTGACAAGAAAAGATTATGTCTATAAGCCTGCAACAAAATATTCTTTAATTGTAGAAGCAAATGGCCAAACGCTTACAGCAGAAACTACCACACCGGAAAAAATGGTTATTGAATCAGTCAAAGATGCAACCTATAGATGCAAAGGGGAGTCAATTCCTGTCGCCCATATTAATACTAATAATATAGCATTCACTGCGTCAGGGATTGTGCCAACTGGAGACATTGATACTGTTATGTATCGATCTGGCGAATGTTTTACCGAGAGTTTTGCTTCCTATCCATTTTTTGAAATTGATTTTAATGCTGAAGATTATTCTACAGTGCGAATTTTATCACTGGCACTTGAAGATAAAGAATGGGGACTCGAGCCTAAAGATATGGATTATAATAGCAATGGATTCAGAGATAGCACTTATATAAATCTTATTTATGACACAACTAGGGTATATACTATTTGGAAGGGCCCCTATTATCGTGATGAGGATAACAACCCTTATAGGCAAAATCCGTTTGTTTGGACCGTGGAAACTTCACCTGTTAATATGAGTTGGTTATTTTTTAATTATTATGGATTACAATTAATTGTTTTTCAAGCAACTGATAATAATTATTACGAATATTTAAAAGGTGATCCACTAGGACAAAATATTTATACATTACCTAATTCAAATATTGAAGGTGGGTTTGGTCTTTTTTCATCTACTTATGCGAGTTACTTTTTAGTCTATTTAAAACCAGGAAAAATATGAAAAAATTAATTTGTCTAATTTTTATTATTGGTTGTAGCAACCATGAAACCAATAATCGTAAAGGATACGATACTCAAAATGTGATATTAATTACGCTTGATGGTGTTCGCTGGGAGGAAGTATTTAGTGGCGCAGATCCTAACATAATAAATAATAAAAAACTTGTTTCTGATATTGTAAAAACAAATGAAACTTATTGGGACGATAATATAGATGTTCGTCGCAAGAAATTAATGCCATTTGTTTGGTCCACGATTTATCAAAATGGACAGATATATGGTAATAAATTAAAACAGAGTAATATGAAATTGACTAATCCTTATTTTTTCTCTTACCCTGGCTATAATGAATTACTTACAGGATTTAATGATGATAGTGTAAATAGTAATAATAAAAAATATAATCCTAACACTAATGTTTTAGAATTCATGAATAATCAAGATGGTTTTAAGAATAAAGTAGCTGCATTTGCCTCTTGGGATGTTTTTGATTGGATAATCAATAATGAACGTAACACGTTTACCATTAACTCTGGCGCATATCCACTAAATAATAGTGCTCTTACTGTTAAACAAAAATGGATGAATTCATTTATTGCTGAACTTCCTTATCCAGGATACGGACGTGGTGTACGTTGGGATGTTTTTACATATGAATATGCTTTTGAATATTTAAAATTGAATAAACCCAGATTATTATACATAGGATTTGATGAAACAGATGGATTCGCTCACGATACCAAATATGATAAATATCTTTATGCAATTAAGCGTTTGGATAGTTATATAGAAAATTTATGGCTTTGGATTCAATCTCAAGATTATTACAAAAATAAAACAACTATGATTATTACAACGGATCACGGCAGAGGAAAATATTTAAATGATAAATGGGGAAGTCATGATGCAAGTGTATCAAATGCACAAAATGTTTGGGCTGCGATTATCGGACCAGATACACCATCAAAAGGGGAAATAGTAGATTCAAAAACAATTTATACAAGTCAGATTGCAGCGACGATCGCACATTTATTAGGTTATGATTACAAAACTAATCGAAAACCTGGTGCTATTATTAATGAAATACTCTCAAATTAGATTTGGTGAACCAACACCATGAATCCATACTAAAGTTCCACCAAGATATGCTGTAAAAAAAACAAGAGCGACAAAGAGGAATAAAAAAGCAAACATCAGTTTATCAATTCGTTTATCATCCATGTAATTAAAAAACAAATATATCCAGCTGATAAAAAATATTATTGATCCCCAAGTGATAATATTCCCCATTGTCTCATGCAAGTTCATTAATTCTATGACTTCGGATGGGTAAGCTTTTTCTCCAGCTTTTATTAATTCCCACTCACCTGAGATAGAAGAAAAAATAGAAAAAATTGTTGATAAGCCAAGTAGCCATAAGCTAACAACACGGCATATCCAATTTGGTCTCCATAGATGTATGGCATGTAGTACTAATGCACCAAAAAGAAATGCAATCGGGAAATGAACTAAGAATGGGTGTAAAGGTAGATCCATTAGGAGTATAGTGGATTCATATTTTGGGAAAGATTATTGTAGCCCGTAGGGGAATCGAACCCCTGTTGCAGGAATGAAAATCCTGAGTCCTAACCACTAGACGAACGGGCCAACATACTAAATATTAATATATAAAGCGGTTGCGAAATTATATTTCTTATTCATTATCAGCAAACTTTATATCATTTATCCTTAATATCAAGAATATCAAGTAACTCACCATTTTGGTGTAGCTCCATAGCTATATCTGCTCCTCCGATAAGTTTTCCACTGACAAAAAGTTGAGGGATTGTTGGCCAGCCAGATTCTTCAGATAAACGAACTCTAATTTCAGGGTCTTCTAATATATTTACATCTTTGTATTCAACTCCATAGTGGTTAAGAATTTGAACAACCTGATTAGAAAACCCGCACATAGGCATATCTTTAGTTCCTTTCATGTAAAGGATAATTGAGTTTTGAGCAATATCATTTTTTATTTGTTCTGATAGTTCCATTTTGTTTCCTAAGAGTTATGTTTTTCCCATTGTTTGGGTGAAAAAGTTTTTAATTGAAGTGCATGAATTTCTTTAGTCATATGCTCTCCAACGGCTTTATAAACTTCTTTATGTTGATCAATTAAGGATAATCCTTCAAAAGATGAGCTTATTACGACAGCGCTGAAATGATCTTTGCTACCTGTAGTATCTATCACTTCTATTTTTGCGTTGGGTATACCATTTGCTATTAATTCTTTTAGGGATTCTGGCTCCATTTATCTTCCAATAATAAAGTTCTAATTTACTTTACCTTTTTATTTTCTCAAAACAAGACTGTGTACAATATGATCTTTTCATCAAAACCTATCAATTGCATATCTTAAATTTAGGTACAGATGAAGTTGTATAGTTGGAACGTTAACGGGATTCGTGCTGCAGAACGAAAAGGGTTTTTGGATTGGTTAGACCAAACTCAACCTGATATCCTTTGCTTACAGGAAACTAAAGCGCGTGTGGATCAATTAGGTAGTTCATTGCTTAAAGATCATGGTTATCATACTTATTGGCACTCGGCAGAAAAAGCAGGATATAGTGGTGTCGCTACATTTTGCAAGGAGGAGCCTTATTTTGTTCAAGAAGGCCTAGGAATTGAACGATTTGATTATGAAGGACGTGTCCTTATAACTGAACACGATAATTTCTTACTTTATAATATTTATTTTCCAAATGGTCAAAAAGACGACACCCGTCTTAATTACAAATTAGATTTCTATGATGAGTTGCTACCTGTTGTTAATGAGCAGATAGAAAATGGTAATAATGTAATAATTACAGGTGATTGGAATACTGCTCACCATCCTATCGATTTGGCACGGCCTAAAGAAAATGAAAAAACATCTGGATTTATGCCAATAGAGCGTGAAAGGATAGATACCTATGTCTCAAATGGATGGGTGGACACCTTTCGTCATTTTCACTCTGATGCCAATCGTTATAGTTGGTGGACTTATAGATTTGGAGCAAGGGAAAGAAATGTGGGATGGAGGATAGATTATTTTTTTGTTAATGAAACATTCGTAGAACAATTAGATGATGCAGAAATCCACCCTGATATTATGGGTTCAGATCATTGCCCGGTTTCATTAACTTTAAAAAAAGATAGCTTATAGTAATTGTTTTTAGATCATAAGATCGATAGCAATTGCATCTGAAAAGGCGAATCCTTCTTGAGATAATTTTAGTTTATTTTTTTCGAAAATAAAATGTTCTCCCCATTTTTTTTGACTTATCTTAATTGAGTTATTAACTAAGCTACTAAAAGAATTTGGGATTCGATCCAAGTTTATTCCATTCGCAATTCTTAATCCAAATCCAATTAATTCATTGGTAAAATTCTTATCAGAAAACTTTTCAATAAAGTCTCTTGGGTCATCTCCATTATTAATAGATTTGATATATTGATTTAAATTTCGAACATTAGAATATCTTATGTTACCATCAAAGCTATGTGCTGATGGGCCAAATGATAAATAGGGATCAATTTCCCAATAATGCATATTGTGCCTGCATTCTTTTCCTGGTTTTTTCCAATTAGATATTTCATACTGATAAAACCCTTGCTCTGCCAATTTATATTGAGCCCATTTATAATAATCTATGTTCTTATCATCACTTGGCATCTTTACCTTGCCATTATTAATATATTGAAATAGCTGTGTATTTTTTTCGACAGTTAATGAATAACATGAAATATGATTAGGGTTCAGATCTATTATTGTTTGTAAGTCACGCTTCCAAATACTCATAGATTGGTTTGGAATATTAAAAATTAAATCGCAATTGATATTATCAAATCCTGCTTTTCTTGCATTTTCAAATGTATGAAATACATCTTCTGGATTATGAAGCCGAGTGAGAAATTTAAGTAACATTGGATCCAATGATTGTACTCCTATAGATAAGCGATTTATTCCTAAATCACGATATCCTTTTAAATATTCAAAGTTTGCTTCACCAGGATTTGCTTCTAGAGAAAATTCCTTAATATTAGATAGGTTAAACTTTATTGATAATTGATCAATAAGTTTAGATATTAAATCAGGATTGATTAAGCTCGGTGTTCCTCCGCCAATAAAAATTGTATCTATATCCCATTTACTTGTATCTGTATTAATTGATTGAATTTCCTTAAATAATGCTTTAAAAAAATCTGGTATAGTGCTTTCTTGATCTACAACTGAATAAAAATCACAGTAGATACATTTAATATTACAAAATGGGATATGTATGTAAAGGCCAGCCGAGGGCATAGGTGCTTAATCGGCTAGGCTATTAATGTCATCTCTGATAAGAATAAGAATCGCAGATTGAGGGACAATAAGATAGTCTTCGTTTTCAATTTTTACTTCTATTGAAGCTTTATTTAAGAATAATGCCATGTCTCCTACGTCGGCTTGTGTAGGGATATATTTTACGGCAGAATTATTATTTGTGGACCAAGGTTCTTCAATATCCTCGTCCGGGTTTCCTAATGGAATCCCAGGTCCAACTTCTACAACAATACCACTTAGGATTTCTTGTTTTTCCACAACACTCGGAGGAAGATAGAGCCCGGCTTTAGATTTTTTTTCTCCACGGTCAGGGCGAATTAAGATGCGATCTCCAACAACAAGAATTTGTTTATTTTTGCTTCTCATAATAGAAATTAAGGATGTTTGATCAGTTTACACAAGTTGGATGAAATTATTGGAAAATCTAATTTATACAGCGAAATTAACTAAATGGATGTCAATGTAAAGATAGTCGAAAGCGACGATGAAAAAGAATTCGTCATTTCAATTCGAAGAATTGTTTTTATTCAAGAATTAAATATTCCAGAACATATGGAAATAGACGACAATGAAGATTTGGCGACATATGTTTTAGCTAAAGTTGAAGGAAAAAATGTTGGGACAGCTAGGTGGAGAGAAACTAACTCAGGTATCAAGTTGGAGCGTTTTGCTGTATTAAACCAGTATCGATCATATGGAGTTGGGACTGCAATGACAAAGTTTATTCTAAAGCAATTAGATCAGTCTAAGTTAATTTATTTAAATGCACAGGAATCAGCTATATCTTTTTATGAAAAACTTGGTTTTGATTCAACAGGCTCTATGTTTGATGAGGTAGGAATCGCTCACCAAAAGATGATTTTCCCAAATAGTTAGTAGTAAAAAGCAGTCGTTTTACTATCATGATTTTCCACTTATATTCTATCTTAGAAGATTTATTTAAAAGTTAATGAAATAATATCTAATGACTGGTTCTATTTATAGACGCATGGGCCAACTGCTTTTTAATTTTTGGCCTTATTTACTTATATCAACAATTTCAGCATTTATCTTTGTTTTATTGAATAGTGCTTCGATTTGGTTAATGGCATCATTTATTAATAATGTGCTTACAGATTTTGATAAAATTGTTCAGTCACAATTAGAGTGGGCCTCTAAAAGTACCTTAACAACCAATGAGAAATTAAAGTACTGGACAAACCTATTAATATTGAGAGATACACCAACAGAATCACTAAAGATTCTTTGCTATGCCATATTAAGTGTGTTCTTTATAAAAAATATATTTCTATATATTAAAAATCTCCTTCTTCGCATTGTTGAATTAAAATTAGTACGTGATATCAGAGATCACCTATATAAGCATATTCAAACGCTTTCTTTAGGCTATTTTCATAAAAGACATACGGGCTCAATTACTTCTATTGTAATGAATGATGTTGAACAACTTCAAATTGCGTTAGGTGTTGTATTTCAGCGTTTATTTGTTGAACCAATCAACATATTAACATTTGTTACTTTATTATTTATTATTAGTTGGAAGCTTGCAATTATTGCAATAATCATTATTCCATTGGCAGGATTTTCCATTATTGGAATCGGTAGAAGTATCAGAAGAAAATCTAGAAGAACTCAACAAAAAATTGCGGAGATCATGCAAATTTTAACAGAAACATTATCTTCCATTCGAATTGTAAAAGCGTTTGTTAATGAGAAAGATGAAATCAAGAAATTTGCTAGAGAAAGCAGCAATTATTTTAAATTACTTTTAAAGCGTGCAAGATTGGATTTGATTTCAGGCCCAATAACTGAAAGCTTTGGTGTAATAATAGGCGTTGTCTTACTTTGGTATGGAGGGACAGAAGTCCTAATGGATAGAGGACTAGTCCCTGAAGATTTTATCCGTTTTATATTAATACTCTTCTCAATTTTAGGCCCGATTAAACAATTGAGCAATGTTAATTTAAAAATACAGGCAGGTGCCGCATCAGCTGAGCGTATTTTTGGTTTATTAGATACACCATCTGAAATTGTTGAAGATCCTAACCCTATTGATCTGGGTATTTTTAATAAATCCATCAGTTTTAATAAAGTTCATTTTGAGTATAGTGAAGATAATGATCAAGTGCTGGATCAAGTTAGCTTTACGATCAATAAGGGTGAAGTAGTTGCAATGGTAGGCCCTAGTGGTGCTGGGAAATCGACTATTGCAGATTTAATTCCACGCTTTTTTGATGTTTCTAGTGGTGTTATTGAAATTGATGAGAATGATATTAAAAAATTATCATTAGCTTCACTTCGCGGGAATATGGGGATAGTAACCCAAGAAGTAATATTATTCAATGACACAATAAAAAATAATATTGCTTATGCTAAATCAAATGTAACCGATGACGCAATCCACGCTGCTGCCAAAGCTGCAAATGCATTAGAATTTATTGAAAAGACCCCAAATGGATTTGATACTTTGATTGGGGAAAGAGGGGCAAAACTTTCTGGTGGGCAGAAGCAACGATTGGCTATTTCTAGAGCATTACTAAGAAATCCCCCTATATTAATTTTAGATGAAGCTACATCTGCGCTAGATACTGAATCAGAAAAAAAAGTTCAAAAAGCTATTGAAGCACTTATGAAAGATCGGACAACTCTTGTAATTGCTCATAGATTGTCCACTGTACAGAATGCAGATAAGATAATAGTGATTGATGGAGGTAAAGTAGTTGAAACAGGAACCCACCAAAAGCTTTATGACCAAAATGGTGTATATAGAAAGCTCTACGATATTCAGTTTGATTAGATGAAAAAACAATTAAATATATTTTTTAGTAATTCAATATCAGCCCATAAATGGGGAGGTGGTGAAAAATGGATGGTGACTGCTGGAAAAGGACTCAAAGAAAGAGGACATAATGTCATTCTTTCTGGAAAGTCAAACTCAGTATTTTTAACTAAAGCCGAAGAAGCTGGCTTGGATATAATCCCATTAAATATCTATGCTGATTACAATCCATTTAAAATTATTCATACAAAGTGGATTTTGAAGCAAAGAAACATTGACGTTATTGTTCTTAATCTAAATAAAGATATTAGAGTTGCAGGTATTGCAGCTCGATGGGCAAAGATCCCAGTAATTGTCGCTAGAAATGGGATTCAATTATTCTCGGATAAATGGAAACATAAAATGACGATGAAATTAGTGGATGGGATTATTACTAATTCAAAATCAATAAAAAATGCCTACAACCAATTTTCATGGATGAAAAAAAATAAAACAAAAGTTATTTTTAATGGATTAGCATTAAGAGATGATGTTGAGCCAGTTGAATTGAAGTCACTTTGGAATATTCCAGATAATCATTTGGTTTTTGTTGCTGCAGGCCGATTGACAAGACAGAAAGGGTTCGACTTATTAATAAAAGCTGTTAGTGCAATAAATGATTCAGCACAGCCATTCAGTATATTAATAGCTGGAATGGGAAAAGAACGTAAGTCACTACAATACCAAATAGATAGTCACAACCTTCACTTTGTAAAATTAATTGGCTTTCAAAATAATTTAGCTTCCATAATAAAATCAGCAGATTATGTAATAATGCCATCTCGGCAAGAAGGAATGCCAAATGTTGTTATGGAAAGTATGGCATTAGGTAAACCAGTCCTTGCTGCAAATGTTAATGGAGTTCCTGAACTAATGGAGCACAATAAGACCGGTTATATTTTTGATCCGTTGAAAGTTAATTCCATAGAAGATGCCATAAGATTTGCTTTAGATAATCATGGTAGTGAAAAAGTTGTTAATTGGGGTCTTTTAGCAAAAGAACATGTCAAAAATAATTTTAGTTTAGATAAAATGCTAGACGAATTAGAGTCATATTTTTATAGTCAATATGCCGAATCATATCGTTAGTCAGGCACGTTCTTTTAGAGAAAATCCAAACCATTATCCTAGAAAGTTAAAGGTTAGGATTTATAATGCATTAACTAAAAAAGAGCCTAATTACCCTCTACCTAATAATCCAAAAAAAATACTCATACAATCGCAGGAGAAAATCGGTGATGGTATTTTGCTTTTCCCACTTATTTATGGAATGAAATCCATTTTTGCAGATTGTGAAATCCATATACTTTGTTCAAGAAAAAATGTTGAAGTTTTCCGCAAATTAAATTTAGTTGACGATATACTAGTATATAGGACAGGAAAATTATTTTGGAAATCTTTAACGTTAAATGAATACGATTTATTTTATAATCCTAAAGATCATCCATCTATAACGTCTTTTAGAATAGCAAAAAATGTCAGAGCAAAAGTAAAAGTATGCACTGCTGGTACTCAGCAAGAGCAACACTACAATTATGCTATAAAGAGTAATTGTTTAGAATCAGTTATAGAAAAGAACTGTTTATTATTAAAAGAATATCAACCTAAAATAAAGATAGTACCATGGCTATCATTACTGGAAAATGTTAATGAAATAAAGAACCAAATATGTATTAATATTTCTGCTGATAGTAATTATAGGATATGGCCAATTGAAAATTGGATTCAACTAATAGATATGATATTAAGTGATGACCCATCAATAAAAATAAAAATTATTTCTATGGATCGAGACCAAGCTAAATCCAAAATAATTGAAAACAAATTTGGTAAATCCATAAAGAGTTTTCCACAATTTAATTCAATATTGGAATCATCATCAATTATTCAGCAATCAAAAATGTTAATTTCTTCAGATACAGCTATGATTCATTTATCCGATGCGGCTCAAACACCAGTTTTAGGTCTTTTTTCTGCTGATAATAGAAATGTATCTAGGTATAAACCATTTTGGGTAAAAAATAAGATAGTACAATCTGATTCACTTTCTATCAAAAACATAAGCCCCAAAAGAGTTTTTTCAGAATACAATAAATTGGTAGTTGACTAGAATGGCAAAAGTTCTTTTTGAAAATCACCATCTTTATTATTTACCTAATTTTATTCCAGTAATTGATGAGATGCGAAAGAGAGGGCAATATGAAATTTTTGCATCTATACCTTATATGATGGATGAAAAAGAAAAAAATATATTCGTTAACGCATGTAATAAATTAAATATTGATACCATTATTGAAGAATCAGAAGAGTTGAGGTTATCGAAAATCAAAGATAATTCGTTTGATGTAGTTATCGTAGGAAACGTAGGACAACTGAATAAAATTATTGATGATAGAGAAGTTTCAGTGATGATATATCATGGTATTGGCTTGAAACAGTCATACTATAATGATATTGATTCTAGAATTGACCTTAGATCTGTTGAGTCTGAATCTAGGATGGCAGAACTTGCTTCACATGGGCACAACAACCTTGTGCTTACTGGATATACAAAATGCGATCCACTTGTATCGGATAATAATGATTCAATATTGGCTAATCTAGATTTAGATACTGATTTAAAAACTATACTTTACGCGCCAAGTTTTTATCCAACTTCTCTAGATAAATTGATTCCAATATTGCCAAAATTAAGCTGTGAAACCAATCTGATAATAAAATTGCATAATTTTAGTTGGTATCAAGATCGGTATAAATATCAAAGTAAAAAAATGATAGAATTAGCAGATAATAATAAGAATATTTTTTTGGCCCCACATAACGACTACAACATAATTCCTTATTATAGCAAAGCTGATCTTTTGATTTCTGATATATCATCGACCATGTTTGAATATTTGTATTTGAATAGGCCAATCATAATGACTGAATTTTTTGAATTGAGATTGAAACATAAGATTTTTAAACAAAGATTTATTAAACGAATGGACTTAAAAAGAATGGAAGGGATTGACTTTGCAATGAAAGTTAATGACCCGGAAGATTTGATTCCATTGACTTATCATGGATTAGAACACCCTGAAGACTTAGAAAGTGAACGATTAAGTGCACAGAAAGAATATCTGTTTAAAGTTGATGGAAAAGCATCTTTTCGAATTGTTGATGCGATTGAATCCAAATTATCTGGAGCACAAAATTGAGGATTGGCGTTTTTTGCCCAAATTGGGTTGGAGATTCAGTCATGGCCATCCCGTTTATTAATTCATTGCGTTATCTTTATCCTGAAGCAATAATATTAGCTATTTGCAAATCACATGTTGGTCCTATCTTTCAAAATCACCCTGCTCTAAATGGAGTTATTCAATTTGAAAAGAAAGATTTATCAGGAATAAAAGCAACTGCTAATTCGGGAAGAAGCTTACAAGCGAATGATTTCGATTTATTTTATTTGCTTTCTGATTCTTATCGGGCAGCATATTTAGCCTATAAATCTGAATCACCAATACGAATTGGATATCCAGGACAAGGAAGAACTGGAATGCTAACTAAAACTATCCTACGGCCAAAAAATAAAATACATCGTCATCTTCAATACATTAATCTTATTGAAACACAAAAAATAGAAAATTATAACTATTTTAATCCAGGAATTGTACTTAAAGGTCAAGAAATAGAATGGGCGAAAAAAGAATTAGCCAATTTAAACTTAATAGATCCTATTGGTTTTTTTCCATTTAGTATAGCAAGCTCTAGGAGTATCCCTCAACCAAAGATAGAATCTTTTTTAAATAATATTAATGAACATGATGTTCTTATTTTTGGAAGTATTAATGATTCAATTATGGCTAATAATTTGATAAATGATCTGCAAAAAAATAATATACGATCAATCGCTGGTAATTACAGTCTAAGGCAAAGTATCTCTTTAATATCTCAATGTAAAGCTGCAATAGCTAGTGATAGCGGATTAGGTCACATATCTGCGAATATTGGAGTTCCAACTGTAAGTTTGTTTGGTGCAGGGGATCCAGATTTAACAAAACCAATAGGCAATAATGTGTTTGTGATTAATCAAAATGTCCATTGCAGTCCATGCCTGAAAAATAAATGCCACAATAGAATAGAGCCTTTATTATGTTTGGAAAAAATTGAACCTACATACCTTTTGGAATCATTATTTGGCATTTGATTTCGAAAAATGATTAAGATTATTCTTTGCCTTACTTACCAACGTTTTTTTTATTTGAATAAGTTTATCATCGTTAGTTTTTACATTATTTATTGGTTCATCATTTATTGAATTTAGTATTCCTGATTCTATCTTATCTCCAGATAATCTGAATTCCATTTTCCAATCAGTATCTGCGATAAGAAATCTTTTCGGACGATTATCAATTTCACATTCTTGAATAATAGCATAATCATTTGATTTTTCATAATTAAGCAAGGATTTGCCAGAAAGAAATTGATTAAATGGTTCTGAAATATTTATATAATCCATTATAGTTGGCATAATGTCCGCATGGCTTGTAATATTAAATTGGGTTTGTTTTTCTCCTGGGATGTGCATTATAAATGGGGTAGAAGTCTGAACATTTTTAAATGAGTATGAATGAGCAAATCTACCAAACTCATTAAATTCTTCTCCATGATCTCCAAGCACGACAATAACGGTATTTTGCATTTTTCCGCTATCCTCAATTTTATCAACTATCTTCCCAATCTGTGAATCGACATAGTGAGCACTATTTTTATATCTATTAAATACTAGATCAGATTCTTTTTGCAATCCCTTTTCATAAATTTGATAATGTCTTTTGATATACGGTTCAAATTTTGCAAACGATTCCGGGAAATAATAATTATAATGTGTTGAATAGAACCAAAGATAGCTAAGTGATGGTTTGTTTCTTTTATGAGTAAAGTTATTTATAAACTGATTTACCATCCTTTCATCCCATTTATATAGATCGCTTCGCTTTACCATTGGATGACCTAGTCCGCCACCATAGTTTGTAAACTTGTAAATATTATCTATTGCTTCAGTGAAAATATGTTTATCCATATCTGAATATTCTAATGCAGTTGTAGTGTAAATGTCGATATCATATCCAAGTTTATCAAAAACTGACAATACCCTTGGTTGTATTTGATTTTTGTAAGAAGGATACCAATAAAATGGAGTTTGTCCAGACAATATTCCAAAAGTTCCATTCCCAGTACAATTGCTATTACTAAAATGTTGTGAACTTGAGATCCATTGTTGCTTTAATCGATGGAAGTTGGGCATTATCATCGGATCATCCATATCAAACCGCAAACTTTCAAAAACCAGAAAAACAATATTGATATTATTTTTTTCAGCGATTATACTTTTGAGATTAGTATCTAATTGCTTTTGTTGATCTAAATAATCTGATTCGAAATCCCAAGTTATTTCAGCTTCTGCTATTTCTTCTTTAGATCGAGGATTAAGAATTGGTGTCCAAACTTTACTCATTCTAAGAGGTGTATAAGATGGTACAGAATTCCAGTAATGATTAAGTATTCCACGATCTGTATAGTGTAAATATGAAAAACATAATTTTTCAGTAAACGATAGTATAATAATTATCTTAAATCCACTTTGTATACGTGATTGGATTATCTGAGGGATCAAACCCCTTTTATTAATATATATCCAATTTGATAAAATAAGTGAAAATATGCACCAGATTATAATTATGAGAATTTGTATAACTATTGAAATTATATCGGATGATTGAACACCCATATCTTGCATAACCCCAGTTTCAAATAGAATCTTAAATAATTTTATATTAAAGTGATCACGATAAATGGATAATACTTTTGCATCAATAGCAGTAAAAGTATATGTAAAGACAAAAAGTAAAACGGTTATATATCTAAATTCAAATTCACTATACTTAAATAATTTACCTAACCCTCTCGTGACGCCTTTTATTATGATAATCAAAAAAAATGGAGTGTTAATAGTCATTAATAGGTGAAAAATTCCAACTTCTCCTCTTCCAAGGAAAATAGCATTAACAATAATGTAAGCTAGTAAAACAAAATAATTTGAAAGGTAGAATATGGTTAATCGATTCATAAATAAATTTATGTTTTTGGATGTTTTCTCCGGATGGAAATTAACCTTATAATTTATTTTTCATCACTATTAGTATAATCGGTAATTTATAGGCCTATGAAAGCTGTTATACTTGCTGCGGGGGTATCGAGGAGACTCTATCCTGCTACATATGATATACCAAAATGTTTAATCAAAGTTGGAGAGAAATCGATTATTGATCATCAATTGGATTCTTTAATACAGTCGGAAATTAATAATGTAACAATTGTAGTGGGCTACCATAGAGAAACTTTAATTGATCATCTAGAGACTAATTACCCGTCAATGGATTTTAACTTCATAATTAATCACCATTATTTTGAAACAAATACAGCTTATTCATTACAACTTTGTGATCAGGTAATCAGAGGTAATCAATTCATTTTATTAAATGCTGATGTGTTGTACCCTTATGAATTACTTAATCGATTAATAAATTCATCTTATAATTCTGTCCTAGCTGTTGATGTTAAAGCATGTGGTAAGGAAGAAGTCAAAGTAATCGAGGGTGATAATCAAAGACTTGTTGCTATTGGAAAAGATCTAATCGAGGATAATTGCCTAGGTGAATTTATTGGAGTAGCCAAGTTATCAAATGATTTTTCAAATATATTTTTTGAGTCACTTGTTAAATTAATAAAAGCGGGAGGGAAATCGGATTATTTCGAGGCTGCAATGAACCCAATATTAGTTGACCATGCAGTTTATTATGAGAATGTGTCTGACTTGCCATGCATTGAAATCGACTTTGTTGAAGATCTTGAGAATGCAAAGGATTTAGTAAAGTCTGACCTTTTCAAAAAATAATTGTGGTACCTGATTATATAATTATAGATTTTGATAGTACCTTTATTACTTATGAATCACTAGATGAATTAGCAAAATATAAATTAAGAAACCACCCAGATTCTGAAGTGTTATTAAGCAGAATAAAATCTTTAACAAATGCTGGAATGAATGGTGATATCCCTTTTAAACAATCACTAAATCAACGCATGGATTTACTTAATTTAGATAGAGCTGATATTTTCTCTGTTTTAAATAGGTTGTCAAACTGTGTTACCCCTTCATTTGAAAAGAATAAAGTATTCTTAAAAAAAAATAGTAAAAAAATCATAATTATTTCAGGTGGTTTTAAAGAATTAATTGAACCTATAGTTAATAATTATGGGATATTAGGCTCGAATGTATATGCCAATGAATTTATATATAGTACTTCAAATCAAATAACTGGGATTGATCAAGAAAATATAATGTCGAGTAATCAAGGTAAGGTTAAACAGGCCAATTTACTTAACTTAGGAGGAGAAGTCCATGCTATCGGTGACGGATACACTGATTATGAAATTAAATTAAAAGGTCCGGCAACTCACTTTTTTGCTTTTACTGAAAATATTGAGAGAAAAAATATTTGTGCTTTAGCAGACATTACTCTATCTAATTTTGATGATTACCTCACTTTTCTAAAGTGATTTGACAAACTATATTTATCTTTTCTTTCATAAATTGTAGAGTATTTAACAATAAATTTTACTAGTTAGGCAAGAATGCTACAAAAAGTATTATCTGAAAAAATATCCAATTGGCAAGATGAAATACATACTGTTCTTGAACAGGCTGGTGAAAAGAAAATTAGTGATGTCAGTGTCAATCAGGCTTATGGCGGAATGAGGGGAATAAAAGGGCTGATTTGCGAGACATCAGCTGTTTCAGCTGATAAAGGTTTGATAATTCGTGGTTATCCATTGCTAGAAATAACACATCTTCTTCCTGAAGAGGCGTTTTATTTATTACTAACTGGTGATTTGCCAGATCAAGCTGCCAAAGAGGATATTCAAAATCAACTTAATGTCCACAAAAATGTACCCGAGTATGTTTGGAATGTACTTTCTTCTCTGCCTGATGATTCCCATCCTATGACAATGCTTACAATTGCAATTCAATCTATGCAGGTGGATAGTGAATTTGTAAAAAAATATGATGAAGGTGTACCCAAGAAAGATTATTGGAAATGGACATTAGAGGATGGAATTAGGCTAATTGGTGCTTTGCCAGGAATTGCCGCAGGAATATATCGTATGCGATTTAAAAAGGGAGATCGAATTAAACCAGAAAATAATCTAGATTGGGCAGGAAATTATGCTCATATGCTAGGCTTTGAAGGAGATGACTTCAAAAAATTGATGCGACTTTATTTAATGTTGCATTGCGATCATGAAGGAGGCAATGTAAGTGCTTTCAGTTCATTGACTGTTTCGTCTGCATTATCCTCTCCCTTTTTATCTGTAGCTGCCGGACTAAATGGTTTAGCAGGCCCACTGCATGGTTTGGCTAATCAAGAATGTTTAAAATTTGTTTTGGAGGTTCATGATCATTTTAATGGGGCTCCAGATAAGAAGGAGTTAGAAAAATTCTGTTGGGATAGGTTGCAGAATGGACGCGTTATCCCTGGATATGGTCACGCTGTACTAAGATGTCCTGATCCACGATTCACTGCATTCTTATCTTTTGGAAAGAAACATATTATAAATGATAATATCTTTTCTATTGTTGAAACGCTTTATGAGGTTGTACCTACTGTTTTAAAAGAACATGGTAAAGCCAAAAACCCATGGCCTAATGTTGATGCTGCCTCGGGCTCATTATTATATTATTATGGATTGAAAGAATTTAATTACTATACTGTTTTATTTAGTATATCACGTACCATGGGTATTATTTCTCAAATGGTAATCAATCGCGCGATGGGTATACCCATTATGAGACCAAAGTCAATTACTACTGAATGGGTTAAAAAAAATACCTGATTTATTTAATTGTGCATTGATTCCTTTTTAACAAAAGCCATTTTTTCTTCTAAAGATAAATCTTATTTTTTATTTATGAGATGGCTTATTCCAATAGAGTTATGTTTTCTTCTATTTGTCGGTTGTGCGTCACACCCTGTGATTAACCCTCATTTGCCAGAGTCTGGAAAATCAAGAAAAGGTTATGCGTTATCTGTAGAAAATGTGGCCCCTTATATGTGGTATCGTAAAGGAATCAGTGATAAAAGTGAAATTGGTTTTCGTGTTGGATTACCTATATATGGTACGGGTATTGACTATAGTCGTGTGGTTTTTCAGAAAGAAAATAAATGGGACTTAGTCAATTTAGCTTGGTCTTTAAACCCAAACTATAATATTGATGCTACCTACTATAAGTTCAAAACAAATAAAGCGGATACTGGTTATTTAAAGTCGAGATGGATAGGATTTAGAGGAATGATTATCCAAAATGGTATTACTAATAATTCAAGTAATCGACTTGGCTTATTGATTGGATTTCAGTCTAATCCACGATGGGGAGTGGAATTTGGTTATTTTCATGATCCAGCATCGTTACCAATTAAACAATTATTTAATCCTAAATATGATCCTAAATCACCAGATAACCCACCAAGATTTGCAGATAAACCCATGAAAGATTCTGCTACCGGGTTTCCTTCAGAATACTCGCGATTGACAGGATTATCTTTGAGTATTTTCTTTGATATTGATGCGCCTAAGAAAAAAAATAATAAAAAATAATGGTGTCTCTAGTAGAAACAATTAAGAGGCATTTTGACCGGTGCGTTATTTCAAAATATGATGGGATTTCATCCGAACACCCAATCATTTATTTAAATTCAATAAAAAATATTATTGGTGACGATAAAGATCAACCATCTGCAATATTGTTGAACGCGCTTGATAAAATATCAAATCAAAATCCCAAAAGAGAAGACGATCAAGAATTGCTTGATCAAGTTGCAAAGAATGGGATAGGGCTTACTGTATTTATTTCTGATTTAATTGAATCATGTGAAAATCATGATTATGAAAGAATGGAAAAAGAAGCAGCTCGTCTGCAATTGGTAAGCGATAATGGACTAAGTGGTTTTGAAATCCTTATTGAGATTGCGTTGCAAGATTTTAATCGATTGGGCTTGTTTGCATATCACTTACATCGGACAATGAATTTTAAAAAAGAATTAGTTGTAATATGGTACTATACACGTTGTCTTATTAAAGAAATAGTAAAAAAGGAATTGCCATATTATCATGAAAATATTGATATAAAATTTGATTTTGATAAAAATATCTATAGCAATCAAATAGAAGTTTTAACCTCAGCACATAGACTGTGGAATATTGATTCTATTAGACACGCAGGTTTCACCCAGAAAATATCATATTGGTTATCTACGCATAAATCAGTCCCACAAAGATTTGATGATGATAAAACAACAGAAGATTTGAAAGTTTACTCAAAAAGTGGTGGAAGATTCTTCATTGAAATTGCAGAAGAATTAATCGATAACCCAAATAAGATAGTTGAACTTGAAGCTCTTCGCTATTTGTCACATAATGCAAGTCCAATACATTTTTCATATATTTCTAATCGAATTATGAGTCTAATACAATGAAAATTGCGGGTTATGAACTCTATAGTATTGAAACAAGTAGGTTTGGATTAGATGGTGGAACTATGTTTGGTATTATTCCAAAAGCAATGTGGGAAAAAGAAGCTCCATCAGATCAGAATAACCGCATAGAAATGGTTACTAGATCTTTATTATTAGTGGGTCATGATAGAAAAATATTAATTGATACAGGAAATGGTGATAAATGGCAGGATAAATTCAAATCGATATATAACATTGATACTGATATAATTAACTTGAGTACATCTTTGGCAAAATATGGATTTACCCCTAGTGACATAACAGATGTTTTTTGCACGCATCTACATTTTGATCATATAGGTGGAAACACAACTTTTGAGAAAGAAAAATTAATACCTGTTTTCCATAATGCAACCTATTGGATGCAGAATGAAAATTGGGAGCTAGCAAATTCACCTTCAGAAAGAGACCAGGGGAGTTTTATGGAGGATGACTGGTCTGTTTTAGCTAAAAATGGGATGATAAAGTTAGTTGATGGAAAAGAGCCTTTTCTCCCAAATATTGAAATAGAATTATCATACGGGCATACAATTGGAATGATGTTGCCAAAATTAAATGATGGTTCTGAGACTATATTATATATGGCTGATTTAGTGCCAATGGCTGCACATATCCCTTTGCCTTGGATTATGGGATACGATATTCATTCAGCATTAACGCTAAATGAAAAAAGCAAGTTGATGCCAAAGGCAGTTGAGGAAAATTGGACAATATTTTTTGAGCATGATCCTACACATCAAGCTTGCAAAGTAGGGTATGATGGAAAGCATTTCCGTTTAAAAGAATCTGTAGTTATAAGTGAATAATTCAGATAAGCTGTCGCAGCTTTTTAACAAAGGTTTGAATGAATATAGTAAAGGGGATTATTTTGAAGCTCATGAATCGTGGGAAGACTTATGGTCGGATTATAATTTCCCAGATAGAAAATTTATCCAAGGATTAATTCAACTTTCAGTAAGTTTTGTCCACTTAGGAAATAACAATTTAATTGGAGCTAAAAACTTATTGCAGAAATGCCAACATAAATTTGATGATTATGAAGGTTTTCATCGCGGCATCAATATTGCAGAGCTTAAGTCATCTATAGAAGCTGTTGAAATAGTATATAGTGAATTAAAAGATGTTAGAAAATTTGATTGGGACCTTGTACCAGTTTTGAAAGGATAATATGAAGAATATTGCATTATTTGTAAAAGATTTTCAAAAAGGAACGGATCTTTCAAATCGTTTAGCTGATCTTAAGCTTAACATTACTTTTGCTGAATCGATTTATGATCTACCTGATCATTGTGAAATTGGTATTATTGATTTAGATAATGATAAATATGGGAATATAGAATTTATAGAAGAATTAAAAAATCAAAGTGGTCTCACTTTAATTGGATATATGGATAAAGTAAAAAAAGGTTTGCAAGATGATTATAGATCTGCGGGCTGTAATATGATAATTCCTAAAGCATCTATAGCTAAAAATATAAAAAGTATAATAAATGAAATAATGAAGTGAGTGAAAGTGTATCTGAAAAAAGAGCTAGAGCTCAAGATATAATTAATATCCTAAAAAAATGTTATCCTGATTCAAAATGTTCATTAAACTATAGTTCTCCACATGAATTGTTAGTAGCTACAATTTTATCAGCACAATGTACCGATCATAGAGTAAATCAAGTCACACAACAATTATTTAAGAAATATTTGTCACCTTTAGATTTTGCTTATTGTGATGTAAGTCAATTAGCAAAAGATGTTCACTCATGTGGTTATCACAATCAAAAGGCTCGAAATATTCAATCTTCAAGTATAACCATTGTTGAAGAATATGATGGTAAAGTACCAGATAAATTAGAGGATCTTGTTAAACTGTCGGGAGTGGGACGAAAGACTGCTAATTGTGTTCTAGGAGAAATATATGATGTGCCTTCAATGGTGATTGATACACACATGATCCGAATCATGAACCTCCTAAAGTTTGTAAGTACAAAAGATCCCAAAAAGATTGAATTTGATCTAATGAAATTATTTGATGACAATGAATGGGTAAAACTCACACATATGATTATAGATCATGGCAGAGAAGTATGCATTGCCAGAAGGCCAAATTGTAATAAATGCGTAATTGTACCGCATTGCCCATCAGCTCAAATAAATAATTACTAAGTATTATTGACAAATAAGTAAATTCATAGTTAACAAATAGTTGTACTATACAAATAAATGAAAAATCTATTTTTAACAAAATTGTTTTACTTTAATGCAGCTCATCAATATGGGCATAAGGATTGGTCTGATAAGAAAAATCTTGATGTTTTTGGATCTGATTCTAAAGTTCATGGACATAACTATACTTTGGAAATAATGGTGACTGGAGAAGTTGATAAAGAAACGGGTTTTATTATTGATTTGGGTCATTTAAAAAAAATTGTAAACAAATATGTGATAGATGTTTTAGACCATACTCAATTCGAGAAAGAAGTAGATTGGTTTCAAGATAAACAACCCAGCTCTGAAAATTTGGCACAATTTATTTGGTTGCAAATAGTATCCAGAATTGAAGGAGCAGCTTTATATCGAATTCGATTAAAAGAAACTCCAACAATATTTGCAGATTATTACGGAGAGTAATATTAATGAAGTTCAAAGAAAAGCTTTTCCTACTATTGAGCAGTATTTTTTTAACATCTCTTGTTGTCGGCAATATTATTGGGACTACTAAGTTTGTAAATGTTTTTGGGTTAATTGTACCTGCAGGGACACTCGCATATCCCTTTACTTTTTTAGCCACAGATCTTATTTGTGAACTCTATGGAAAAAAGCGAGCACAAGTTTTAGTCTGGGTTGGCTTTGCAATGAATTTCTTTATGTTAGGATTAATGATGTTGGGCCATTATTTAAAAGATGCGTCAGGTGTCTCCGGTGCGACTTCCACTTTCGAGAGTGTTTATGGATTTATGATAGGTAATGTTATTGCTTCAATGTTTGCATACTTGGTTGCGCAATCAGTAGACGTAAAATTATTTCATTTTTGGAAAGATTTAACAAAGGGAAAGCATTTGTGGCTTCGAAATAATTTATCAACAGTAGTGAGTCAATTAGTTGATACAACTGCGATTTTATCGGTTCTTTATATAGCAAATAATTTAGGAGATAGTATCCGTACAATTAGTGATCTTATCAGTCTAATCATAGCCTCTTACTTATTCAAATTCTTTATTGCATTACTAGACACACCTTTATTTTATATTGGTGTTTGGGGATTGAAAGATAAGGTTTCACAGGATTTAGTTTTAGAAAATTAATTCATTTAAAGGGAGACTTAATGACCAACAATTATGATAGATTAGAATCTTTAACAAAAGAACTGCTTGAGTTAATTGGTGAGGATGTAAGTAGAGAAGGATTATTAAAAACACCTTCAAGAGTTGCTAAAGCATGGGATTATTTTTCACAAGGCTATCGCACTAAAGTTGATGATGTCATTAATGATGCGATATTTAATGAGTCCAGCAAAGATATGATAGTTGTCAGGGATATTGAATTTTTTTCCTTATGCGAGCATCATATGATCCCTTTTTTTGGAAGGGCTCATGTTGGTTACATCCCAGATGGTAAGATCATTGGTCTATCAAAAATACCTCGGATAGTTGACATGTTTTCAAGAAGACTCCAGGTTCAGGAAAGGTTGACGGATCAAATTGCAAACACAATACAAAACATATTAAACCCAGTAGGAGTTGCAGTTGTTATGGAAGGAAGGCATTTATGTATGCAAATGCGAGGAGTAGAAAAGCAGAATAGCTTAGCATCCACATCTGCAATGTTGGGACAATTTCGAAAATCAGCAGAAACTCGTTCAGAATTTTTAAGCATTATAAGTAAGTAAAGGAATAAATATTTATGACGAATTTCGACATAGTTGTATTGGGCGGAGGACCTGGCGGTTATGTTTCAGCGATACGTTCAGCTCAATTGGGGAACAAAACTGCAGTAATCGAAAAAGATGAATTAGGGGGTGTATGCCTTAACTGGGGTTGTATACCAACTAAAGCACTTTTAAAAAGTGCAGAAATTCTTAACTATATAAAAAACAGTAAACAATTTGGCATTAATGTTCCTAAATATGATATTGATTTTCTTCAGACTGTTAAGCGTAGCCGAAATGTGTCTAAACGACTATCAAAAGGGATTGAATTCTTGATGAAAAAAAATAAAATAAAGCATATCATTGGCCAAGGGATAATTCAATCAACATCTGAAATTTCAGTTACAAATGGTAATAAAAAACAAAAAATTGTGGCAAAAAAGATTATTATTGCAACAGGCGGTCGACCAAAAGAATTTCCTGGAGTAGAGTTTGATGGAAAGAAAATAATTACATCTAAAGAGGCCATGACGCTCGACTCCCCTCCGGCAAAATTAGTTATTATAGGTGCTGGCGCAATTGGTGTTGAATTCGCATATTTTTACAATGAATTTGGTAGTGAGGTTCATTTGATAGAAATGATGCCAAATATATTACCAAATGAAGATGTAGAAATTTCTAAAGAGTTAGAAAGAAATTTTAAAAAATTAGGAATTAATATTTACACAAATACTAAAGTATCCAGCATAAATAAATTGAAGAAAAATGTTAAGGTTGTTATCGATAAAAATCAAAAATCAAAAATTATTAATGCAGATACAGTCTTAGTTGCTACTGGAGTTAGTGGAAATATTGAAGGAATTGGATTGGAAAATATTGGTGTAGCAACAGATCAAGGTGCAATTCTTATTAATGAATTCAATGAGACATCGATACCAAATATTTATGCAATTGGTGATGTTTCTGGCCCTCCTTGGTTAGCACATGTAGCCTCTGCTCAAGGTCACGTTGCTGCTGAACATGCTTCAGGTAAAAAAACTCATCCAGTAGATTATAGTACTGTTCCAGGTTGCACTTATTGTCAACCACAAGTTGCTTCCCTTGGCCTAACTGAAAAAGCTGCTAAAGCTTCTGGATATAAATTAAAAATAGGTCGGTTTGATTTTCGTGGGAGCAGTAAAGCGCTGGCATCAGGGCATCCCGCAGGTTTTGTAAAAATTATTTTTGATGAAAAATATGGCGAATTACTTGGGTGTCATATTATAGGAAATGATGCTACAGAATTAATTGCAGAATTGACTTTGGCAAAGGCTTTAGAGACAACATGGCAAGAAATTGCTATAACTATGCATGCACACCCTACTCTTTCTGAAGCTATCATGGAAGCAGCTCAAGATGCATTTGGGCAGAGTGTTCATAAGTAAATGGAATCAACTATAAATATATTGGATCTTGGAAGAATGGGCTATAATGCCGCATGGGATATTCAAAAAGAGTATCATCATAACGTTTTATCAGGCAATGAACCAGATACTCTTATTTTTGTTGAACACGAACCAGTCTATACTTTAGGAAAAAATGCCGTTGATAACCATCTGCTTCAATCAGCATCCAAAGATGTGCAAGTGCTTCATATTGAACGCGGTGGAGATATAACATTTCATGGCCCAGGGCAAATTGTAGTATATCCTATTTTGGATTTAAATAGATATGTTAAAAGCATTTCATGGTATATGAGGACTTTAGAACAAATCGTCATAAACACTTTATCAGATTTTGATATAAATGCTGAACTAAAAGATGGTCTAACTGGCGTTTGGGTTGGTGATGAAAAAATTGGAGCCCAAGGCGTTAGAATTTCTCGATGGGTAACGATGCATGGATTAGCTCTTAATGTAAACACTGATCTTAAATATTTTGATGGTATCATCCCATGTGGGATATTTGAATATGGTGTTACATCTATGGAAAAGATAATTGGAGCGAAACAAGACATGAAAAAAGTAAAAAGAAAAATTATAAAATATTTCAATATTCTTTTTCAAGATGAAGTGAGTATTAATTAATGGCAAGATTGCATGGATTCCAAAAAAAGGAATTATTAGAAATATATTACAAAATGTTTCTTGCGCGTACATTAGATGAAAAACAGTTGATTCTGCTCAAGCAAGGTAAGGGGTTTTTTCATATTGGTTGTTCGGGGCATGAAGGGGCACAATTGGCAGCATCTAATAATTTGAATCCTGGAAACGATTGGATTTATCCTTACTATAGGGATGCTGGATTATGCCTTGGTCTTGGTATGACAGGCAGAGAACAGCTTCTTTCATTTTTAGCACGTGGTGATGATCCAAATTCAGGAGGTCGCCAGATGCCTCAACATTATGGGCATAAAGATTTAAGAATAGTCAGTCAGTCAAGTCCAACAGGAACTCAGTTTTTACAAGCAGTTGGCTGTGCAATGTCAAGGAAATGGGAAAAAACAAAAGAAGTTGTTTATGTTTCATCAGGCGAAGGAAGTACAAGTGAAGGTGAATTTCACGAAGCACTAAATTGGGCTAGCCGCGAAAAACTTCCCGTAATATTTCATATTCAGGATAACCAATATGCAATAAGTGTCCATATTTCAGAGCAAACTTCTGGTGCTTCTGTATATACAATGGTTGGTGGTTACCAAAATCTATCAAGATTTGATATTGATGGTACAAGTTTTTTTGAAGCTGATTTAGCATTTAAGCAAGCTGTTGATAGAGCAAGAAAAGGTAAAGGACCTTCAGTTATTATATCACGTGTTGTTCGATTGTTGCCTCATTCTTCATCTGATGATCAACGAAAATATAGATCCCATAAAGATTTAGAATCTGATAAGAAAAGGGATCCAATAGATCAATTTGAAAAATATTGTGTTAATAAAAAAGCTGTATCAACTAAAGATTTTGAGAGTATAAGAAAAAAAGTTTCCGATCAAGTTAATAAGGATGCTGAATGGGCTGATAACCAGAATCACCCTGAAACATCGACTGCACTAGATCATGTCTATTCAGATAAAATTCCAATAAAAGAGACCTCTTTAAAAACAATTAATGACAAAGTAGTTCTGGTTGATGCAATTAATCATGCTATGGCTGAAGAGATGTCACTAAATAAAAAGATGGTTATATATGGACAAGATATTGCCGATCCAAAAGGTGGCGTTTTTACAGCAACAAAAGGTTTAACACAACAATTTGGAAAAGATAGAGTTTTCAATTCACCTCTTGCAGAGGCATCAATTATTGGAACAGCAATTGGACTTGCGGTTACAGGTTGGAAACCTTGTGTAGAAATACAATTTGGAGATTACATATGGCCAGCTATGATGCAGATTAGAAATGAATTGGCTTCAATGCGTTATCGATCCAATGGAAATTGGAAATGCCCATTAGTAATTAGAGTACCTGTAGGAGGCTATATACATGGTGCCATATGTCATAGTCAATCTATTGATGGATACTTTATGCACATGCCAGGTGTAAAGATCGCTTATCCGTCTAATGCCTCTGATGCAAAAGGTTTGCTTAAAGCAGCATGTCGAATGGACGACCCAGTAATATTTATGGAACATAAAGGATTATATCGCCAGGGTTTTTCTTCAACACCAGAACCCGATAAAAACTATATTTTACCTTTTGGTAAAGCAAAAATTGTGCAAGCAGGCAATATAGTAACAATAATAACTTGGGGAGCCATGGTCCAAAAATGTATTGAAGCGGTTAAATCATGTGAACTTGATAAAGATATTGTTGAGATTGTTGACCTTAGAACATTAAATCCATTAGATTATAAGACTATTAGTTCTTCTGTGAAAAAGACTGGTAAAGTTTTGGTGGTTCATGAAGATAATTTAACCAATGGCCCAGGTGCAGAAATCGCGGCTTTGATTGCAGATACCAATTTTGAAAATTTAGATGGTCCAGTTAAAAGGGTGGGCTCAGCAGATGCACATGTACCATATAATTGGTATTTAGAAGAAGAAGTATTAGTTCAAACTAGTGATATTCAAAATGCATTAATTGAGTTATTGGAGTACTAATGATTGTAGATATTATAATGCCCAAAATGGGTGAGTCCATAACAGAGGGAACCATTATTGAATGGAGAAAAAAAGTGGGTGACCCAATAAAAATGGACGAAATAATTCTTGAGATTGGGACAGATAAAGTTGATTCTGAAATTCCGAGCTCTACCGAAGGAGTATTAGTTGAAATCATTGGACAGCCAAATGATGTAATGGAAGTTGGTGCTGTGATTGGGAGAGTTGAAACTGACTCAGCGGCTTCTCAAATAGAAAAACCGTCAGAAGTAAAAGAAGAAGAAAAAGCTGAAAAAAAAATTAAATCAAAACCACCTTCAAAAGAAGTATCTATTAAAACAAAATCAACTGAAAAGAAATTCTTTACTCCTGTTGTAAATAGAATTGCTGAAGAAAATGATATCGCATATGATGAACTAATGAATATTGAGGGCAGCGGTAAAGGTGGACGAGTAACCAAAGTAGATATTCTTAGTTATATTAAGAATTGCCAAGATATATCTTCCAAACCTATTTCTGGCTCTCGCATTACTCCATCTCAAACTTTTGATTCTGAAGATAATAAAATAGAGATGGATCATATGAGAAAGCTTATTGCAGATCATATGAGATCTAGCATTGATACTTCAGCACATGTTTATGTAATGACTGAAGTTGATATGACAAAAATTGTCGATTATGTTTCAATCAAAGAAGAGTCCTTTTATAACCGTGAAGGATTCCGTTTGACCTATACACCTTTCATAATAAAAGCATGTGTTAATGCACTTATCAAATTTCCAGATATGAATTCTTCTTTAGATGGTACTTCGATAATACATCATAATAATATAAATATTGGAATGGCTGTTGCAGTAGATAATGGACTAATGGTCCCAGTTATTTCAAACTGTGAAGAATTAAATTTTTTGGGGATATGTAGAAAAGTTCGTGATCTAGTATTGCGAACCAGAAACAAAGAATTGAATGCAGATGAGCTTCAAGGATCAACTTTTTCTATTTCAAATTTTGGAGTGTTTAATGTAACAATGGGAACTCCCATCATTAATCAACCAAATGTGGGGATTTTAGGTGTTGGAGTTGTTAAGAAAAGACCTGTTGTTATAGAAACAGCTGATGGTGATTCAGTTGGTATCAAAAGTATGATGTATTTATCCCTAGGTTTTGATCATCGATTAATTGATGGTGCCGGAGGAAGTCAATTCATTGAATCTATTCGCGAAAATATTGAAAAGAGTGATTTGGAGAGTTTATTATAATGCCAATTGATCATGTCTTAAAGCTTTATTCACAATCAATCCGCTCCCCTTATTTACATTATGGTTTTTGGGATGATCCTGGATCGATAGATCCAGAACAATTGACCTTGGATGATATGGTAAAAGCACAGGGCCGCTATATTGAACATTTAGCATCATTCATTCCTGAAGAAGTAAAAACAATCTTAGATGTTGGAGCTGGTATTGGAGGAAATTCGAGCTATCTTATATCAAAAGGATTTGAGATAGAAGCTTTGTCTCCTGATGAATATCAAGAAACCGTCTTTGCAGAGAAATATAATGGAGAAGTAAGATTCCATAGAACAAAGTTTGAGGATTTTGAATCGGAGAAACAATATGACCTGGTCTTTGAAAGTGAAAGTGCATGCTATATTGAGATTGAGTCTGGATGGAAAACTGCACAAAAGACAGTTAGGGATGGAGGCTATCTATTAGCTTCTGATTATTTTCTTCATCGTAATGATGGAAGTGGTGATTGGCATATTAAGGCTTCTCATGATGAGAAGAATTATATGAAAAAAGCTGAAGAATACGGTTTCAAATTAATACGCGAGTATGATCAGACAGATAATACTATGCCGACTTTAGATGGAGCAAAGGCATTAATGGAAAGATTTATATTTCCTACTGTTGAGTTCTCATCAAATTATTTAGATAAAAATCATCCATTTATTTTAAAACTGATCAAAAAGACTTTTGGTAAAAGAGTTAATGATAAGATGAATCAACTTTCACTCCTTAATAGCAAAGATTTTAAAAAGTATAAACGATATATGATCTTTTTGTTTCAAAAAGTTGATCAATCATGATAGATAGCAAAAGTATGGTAGTAAAAAAACCGAAGATTCGTATTCAATTTGGTGAAGGATACAAATTTGTTGAAAACACGGTATCAGAAAATCACCTTCATACTGTATGCGAAGAAGCGCGCTGCCCCAATATATACGAGTGCTGGGAACGTGGAACCGCGACCATAATGATATTGGGAGAAATTTGTACTCGAGCATGTGGGTTTTGCTCTGTGAAAACAGGAATGCCTAATCAGTTAGATGAAATGGAGCCTCTCCGAACAGCCATGGCCGTTAAAAAAATGGGTTTAAGACATGTTGTTATAACATCTGTTGATCGTGATGACCTTAAAGGCGATTTTGGAGCTAGGACATGGGCCGAGACTATAAAACAGATCCACAAACATGTTCCCCAATGTACAGTAGAGGTTTTAACACCAGATTTTCAAGGATACAAGCCCGCACTAGATATTGTCTTCAATACTAAGCCTGAGATTTTCTCCCATAATATTGAATGCATAGAACGTATTAGCAAACAAGTAAGAGCTCAAGCAGTATGGGCGAGGAGCTTAGAGGTGCTAAAACGATCTGTAGATAGTGGATTACGAACCAAAACTGGGATGATGGTTGGTTTGGGAGAATCAAAAGAGGAAGTAGCTACAACGATGAAAGAAATAGTTGAGCTAGGTGTAGAGATTTTTACCATTGGTCAATATTTGCAACCAACTAGAGACCATCTAGAGGTAAAAAGGTATGTTGAAGATGAAGAATTTCTATACTATAAACAGAAAGGCTTAGACTTAGGTTTTAAAGTCGTTGAATCTGGACCATTAGTAAGAAGTTCTTATCATGCTGATGAGCAAGCCCGTTTAGTATCAGAAAAAATATGATTCAAAATAAAAGCTTAATTTATGGGTTAGTGATAATTTCTGGGATTATACTTGTTTGGTTGGTATATGCAGATCAGGGGATTAAGCCAAAACCAGATCTATTTAGTGAAGAAACACCATTGATTTTAGTTGATGGTAAGGTACCTCCTAAGCTATCAAATTTTCCTGCCCACTTACAGTTTATCGATGAAAAAACATGTATGCAATGTCATACAACGGAGCGAAAAATGAATTTTGGATCTGGGCCAGTCATAGCAAAAAAAATGCCCCATGAATTTCGTGAAAATTGCGCAAGCTGTCACATCTTAGAGAAATGAACCATTTTGGCAAAAAATAGGAAATTTTCAGTAAATTATATGCCATATTTGCATAGTTATATTAATGGCACACAGTTTGATTCATTAATTACGGACAAATCAAAAGGAATATCATGAGTGAAGATTTTGAAAAAGATTTTAATGAAGACCTGTTAGAAGAAAGCGAATCTTATCCAGTAATGCCATTGCGGAATACTGTTCTTTTTCCGCAACAAGTCATTCCTATATATATTGGTAGAGATAAATCTCTAAAGCTAATTAATGAACTGCCATCTAGCAGTAAACACATTGTTGTCGTAGCACAAGAAGATGGATCTATAGAAAATCCTGAGCCCGATGAAATGTATTCATTCGGAACGCTAGCCGTCGTCCTTAAAGTATTTGATATGCCTGATAATAGTAAGTCAGCTATTGTGCAAGGAATAGACAGAGTCAAGATCCTTGATTACAAAGAAAAAGATCCTTATTACCGCGCCGTAGTTCAGCGAATGTCCGATAAAAAATATTCGGATGACGTTGAAATTGACGCTTTAGCAAATAATCTTCGACAAGTTTTTAATGAATTAATTAAGGTTGCTCCTAATCTTAGTGAAGAACACACTGGGATGCTCTCTAATATTCAGAAACCGGCTCGTTTAGCTGACCGCGCAGTTTCATTACTTACTGTCCCAAACCCTGAAAAGCAAGATGTGCTGGAAGAGCTTGATATTAAAAGTAGGGTAGAAAAATCTATTAATATTGTAACTAAAGAAATTCAAAGGATCAAACTTGGCGAAGAGATCCAGACTGAAGTCCATGATGAAATAAGTAAATCGCAACGTGAGTATTATCTCAGAGAACAAATGAAAGCTATTAAGCGAGAATTAGGTGAAGATGAATCACAAGTTGAATTGAAAGAGATAGAGGATGCGATTAAAAAAGCAAAAATGCCAAAAGAGGCAGAGAAGGTTGCCTTAAAAGAATTAGATAGATTATCAAAAATACCTTCTCAGTCACCTGAGTATACAGTTTCAAGAACTTATTTGGATTGGCTAACAGAATTACCGTGGTCAATAAAATCAGAAGATTCCATTGATGTTAAAGATGCTAATAAAATTCTTGAGGAGGATCACTATGGCCTGGAAAAGGTAAAGGAAAGAATCCTTGAATATCTTGCAGTTCGCGCATTGAAGATGAAAAAGGACCCCGATGGCGCAATTCGTGGCCCGATCCTATGTTTTGCAGGACCTCCTGGCGTTGGTAAAACATCTCTGGGAAAATCAATTGCAAGATCGATGGGGCGTGAATTTGTACGTATGTCTTTAGGGGGTGTACGCGATGAAGCAGAGATACGTGGACACAGAAGAACATATATTGGTGCACTTCCAGGAAGAATTATACAATCTTTAAAAAAAGCAGGTACGAATAATCCGGTCTTTATGTTAGATGAAATTGATAAGTTAGGTATGGATTTTCGCGGCGACCCCTCATCAGCTTTATTAGAAGTATTAGATCCAGAGCAAAACAATACTTTTGCTGATCATTACCTAGAAGTTGATTTTGACCTAAGAAATGTTATGTTCATTGCGACTGCAAATTATCAAGACCCAATTCCCCCTGCCCTAAAGGATAGAATGGAAATCATTGATTTTTCAGGTTATATATTGGATGAAAAAGTGCAAATTGCAAAAAAACATTTAATTCCTAAGCAAATGGAAGAAAATGCGCTTACAACTAAAGACGTTTCACTTAATGATGTGGGTATCAAAGAACTTATTAATTCTTATACCCGGGAAGCAGGTGTAAGAAATCTAGAACGTGAAATAGCGAATGTATTTAGAAAAGTAGCAAGAGATAAAGTCGAAAAAAATTCAAAGAAAGTTAGAGTCTCCAAGAAGAAAGTAACCGAATATTTAGGCGCACCAAGATTTTATTCAGATCTTGCAGAACGGACTACGAAACCTGGCGTAGTAACTGGTCTTGCGTGGACAGCAGCCGGCGGTGATATCTTGTTTATTGAAGCATCAAAAATGAAAGGAAAGGGAATCCTAACTCTAACTGGTCAATTGGGAGATGTAATGAAAGAATCAGCGACTGCAGCTATGACTTATGTGCGTTCACATACAGATATTCTTGATTTCGAAAATGACTTTAATGAAAAAACAGATATTCACGTACATGTACCTGCGGGTGCAATTCCGAAAGATGGACCATCAGCCGGTGTAGGTATGTTTACTTCTATAGTTTCCCTACTATCTGGCAAACCTGTAAAAAGCAAAGTAGCTATGACAGGGGAGATTACTCTAAGAGGTAATGTCTTACCGATTGGAGGGGTAAAAGAAAAAGTTACTGCGGCTCATCGTTCAGGTATAAAAACAATAATATTACCTGATCACAATCGTAAAGATCTTGAAGATATCCCAGAGCATATTAAGAAAGATTTAGAATTCCATTTTGCCAAAGAAATGATGGATGTAATTGATGTTGCTATCCCTGAATTGAAAGGAAAGAAAAAAACAAGAAATACACCTTCGAAGGTAAAAAAGGCAGTTTAAATTCATTTTATAATAATGGGCGTTTAACTCAGCTGGTCAGAGTGCCTCCCTTACAAGGAGGAAGTCGGGAGT
>CAYRYZ010000008.1:0-35616 GCA_964428745.1 uncultured bacterium
CCAAGATTTGTGCGATCCTGTATAATATGGCTCTACTAATAAAATATTCATAAAAAGATTCTATGATTAGGTTATGAGACCGATAATAATCTTTTTAATTGATAAATAGTTTAAAATTTTCCTTTCAAGCATCTTGAGAAGAATGGAAACTCATCAGTAACCATGTAATAATATATCCCTTCAGGAAATTCAGGAGTTACCCCAAAACGCCCATTGCACTGATCTAAGTCACCAGATCCTTCAACATACTCAAAGTCTTGAGTAAAGGCTCCTAGAGGAATCGGTGTATTTGGAGTTGAATCTCCCGATCCTGGGGGACCACCTATAACAGTCAACGTATCAGGCCGGCCAGCATCACCCGTCATTTTAAGTTTCCAGCTTGGTTTAATAATTTTAATAACGCTAGTTGAATCATCTGCGTTAGTATACCCATATCGTGCATAGACTGGAAAGCCATCCGAAGCCCAGCCAATAAGAGTCATGTTTTTATCTTGTCCTAATAAATCTAAAAGAAGTTCAGGCATCCCATGGTAATGGTATTCACCAGTAGGCTGTACATGGGCGTGATTCATATCATCACCAAAATCAAAAGTATTATGACCTAGTGCTTCTATATTCCATCTACCTTGACCTCGACCTAAATCACATTTTCCAGAATCATCACATCGTCCAGCTGTACCTGGGTCAAATTTGACACTATTTATTGCATAAGCTATTGCACCTGCAGGTCCACCCACCTGAACACCAGTTTCAGAAATTAATGACGGACAAAGGGCAAAAGTTGCCTTCACATTTTGTTCTTTAATAGTATTTGGATTATGAGGATTGGGAAATGTACCTACTTCATGGTTTGGAATACCATTCCCAGATAGTATTCTACTTGTTTCATCTGATGTCCAAGAATATTTACTATATGCCTTAACTGATTCGTCATCATTATAAACCTCTTCACTGATATCAACTAAGATATTAGCTGTTGAATATTGACCTTCACATAATAATTCTTCTGAAGCTGTCTTACCTGAATCGTCGCAACTAATTAAACACAGTAATAAGCTGCATGAATATATAAGACCTATCTTGGTTATTTTCATTTGTCCTTGTTTTTCTAACAAATAATTATTTCTATTAGACAAGAGCGTAAATAATAGGTTAAAAACTTAAATAAAAATAGTTTATATCATATATCATTTAGATAGTGTCTTTTTTTGATGATCGATAAAGCTTATTTTCCATATATGAGAATTATAGTCATACTCATACTCACATCTGCAATCACTATAGCACAATTTGGAAAAGTAGAAGTAACCGTTGATGATCGCCTGCTTCGGAATAGTGAGCGCCAAAAAGTTTCTTCTATACGAGATGAGATCACTCGATTTTTCTCAGGTCAAATTTGGAATGAAGATTTTCAAGGACTTAAAATACCTTTACATATCTCTGTTGCTTTCCAAGGTATTGCTCAAAAAGGTGGAATGGAAACATTTCATACGCAGATATTGATCTCAGATGGTTTAGATATTCGATATTTTGATAAATCTCTGCAATTTTACTACAACCCTGGTAACTCTATTCAATTTGATCCAGTTATTTTTGATCCTCTAGGAAGTTTTTTAGCTTTTTATGCCTATACAATCCTAGCCGGATATATAGATACTTACGATTACTATGGAGGAAACCATTTTTATGATCAAGCTCGCGAGATTGCGCTGAGAGGAATGGCATCTGATTATCCTAAGGGCTGGGGTAAGCGAGTGCAATTACTTAAAGAGATAACTGGGAATAAAGGTTTACGAGAAGCACGGTTTGCTTACTATGTTGCCATGGATCTGTTTGACCAAGGAAAACCAGATGATGCTTTAAAAGAATTTGAATTGATGTTGAAAGGACTTGAAATTGTTTTCCGTCAATTCCCAACAGGGCGAACTCTCTATTTTTTAAGTGCACATCATAATAAACTGGCCCATCGATTAAACTTATTAGGCCAAACAGATATGCTCTATCGATTAGCTGAAATGGATCCGTCCCATAAAGATAGTTACCTTAAAGGATTGAAAAAGAAATAGGCATGCCAACTCAAACAAAAAAAGAGCAGATCACATTCTATTCTATCGAAGGTGAAAGTCTAAAAAAACTGCACATATATGAAGGTGGTGTATCCGCAGGATTTCCTTCTCCAGCAGATGATTACCTTGATGTTGATTTAAACCTACATAAATATCTTGTAAAACATCCTGCAGCAACTTTTTTTATTGTTGCAAAAGGCCATTCGATGGAGAAAGCTGGGATTAGTGATAATGACCTATTGGTTATTGATAAATCACTAGAACCAAAAAATAATGATATCGTGGTGGCTGCTGTAAACGGTGAATTTACAGTCAAACGTTATCTTATAAATAAAGGTCAAATTTGTCTTAGAGCAGAAGGTGAATTTGGTAATTACCCTGATATTGAGATTACAAAATCTATCGATTTTGAAGTATGGGGCGTTGTGACGCATACCATTCATAACCATAGATGATCGCACTAGCTGATTGCAATAATTTTTATGCCTCTTGCGAAAGAGTCTTTAATCCAGGATTGAAAAATAAACCCGTTGTGGTTCTTTCAAATAACGATGGATGTATTATCGCTCGAAGTAATGAAGCAAAAGATCTTGGCATTAAAATGGGTGAACCAGTGTTTAAAGCAAGAGATCTTATTGAAAAAAATAATGTATATGTTTTTTCTACAAACTTTGCCTTGTATGGCGATATGTCAAGTCGAGTGATGGCTTTGCTTAATCATATGTCTCCAGAAATCGAAATATATAGTATTGATGAAGCCTTTATGAATTTTGATGGCGTTGGAGACTATATGAAACTAGCTTCTAAAATGAGTCAAACAGTCAAACAATGGACTGGGATTCCTGTTTCAATTGGTGTTGCTAAAACAAAAACACTTGCAAAAGTTGCCAACTATATTGCAAAAAGATCCACAAATAAAGGCGTTTATTTATTAACGGGTTCTGATAAAATTTTAAAAATATTAAAACACCTACCGATTTCAAAAGTATGGGGGATTGGCTCTCGATATTCAAAGATGCTACATAGCTATGGTGTTAAGACAGCTTATGATTTTGTTCAGCTTAATGAAGAATGGGTCTTAAAAAAAATGACTATTATGGGTTTAAGAATACAGAATGAATTGAAAGAAAAATCATGTTTCTCAATGGATACCCACCCTGTGCGTAAGAAAAATATATGTACCTCACGGTCCTTTGGAGTCAATGTTAAAACATTTCGATTAATTCAAGAAGCAATAACTACTCATGCAGCAAGATGCGCAGAAAAACTTCGATCAGAAAAAAGCTGTGCTCGATATGTTAGTGTTATTCTTAACACTAATCCGTTTAATACATCTGGAGAACACTATAACGGATATAAGTCTTTTGCCCTAGGTACACCTACTAATGATACTGTTGAAATTATTCAAACTGCGCATAATCTTTTAAAATCTATCTATAAGAAAGGACTTACATATAAGAAAGCAGGTGTTATTGTTGGAGATATTATTCCTGAGAATCAAGTTCAACTTAATTTATTCGATATTGATAGAAATCATCATAAGAGAAAAAACCTATATAGTACTGTAGATATAATTAATCAAACGATGGGAAGAGACAAAGTGCAAATATTGGGGCAGGGTATTACAAGGAGGTGGAGTTTAAGAAAAGAAAAACTTTCCCCTTGCTACACAACACGATGGGATGACCTCCTGCAAGTCAATTGTTGAGCTAGTAGCCCTTAACTATTCTTTAACAATATCTGATGATATTTTTTTTCGTCGGATATAATAATCAAAAACTACACTCCCCCAGTATAACCATGGTAAAACTTGCTTATCTTTTACTTTACGAATCCTTTTTACAATCCGACGGCGCTTCCATATGACATGGGGGTGAGTAAAAACCCAAAACAATGATTGTAGGATCCCTGCAAAGTGATTCATATCCAAGGAAAATAATGAATAAACTAATGCAACAAACTCCAATGCTATACGGATTGGCATGATATACAATGTAAGTGGAAGACTATAATTACATAGAACCATTAATAGCGAATTGCGATGATTAAGATATTGTTTTCGTCTAGAAAACATTGGAAGTGTCAAAGCATTCTTATGATAGACAATTCCACTGGGAACAGCCCAAGTTTCTTTATCCATAAGTCTAAATTTCCAACAAAGATCAATTTCTTCTTGATGCGCAAAAAATGTTTCGTCAAATCCATTCGCTGATTCAAAATCAGACTTTCGTACCATAAGAGCTGTACCGCTTGCCCAAAAAATCGGACGTATCTTATCATACTGGCCCATATCTTGCTCTTGCTCAAGGAAGACTCTACCTCTAGCAAATGGATATCCAAGAATATCTAACCATCCACCTGCCCCACCTGCATAATCAAATTTTGCTTGATCAAAAAAGTTCAATATCTTTGGCTGCACAGCTGCTACATTAGGGTTAAGATTTAAAAAATCTACTAGAGGATCAATCCATTTAGGATCCTGGATAGTATCATTATTAAGGAATGTTAAATAATCGCCTGTTGCCGCATTAGCGCCTCGATTACAACCTCCAGCGTAGCCATAGTTTTGATCATTTTCGATTAATTTTACTGAAGGGTAATTAATATTCACCCAATCTGAACTACCATCTGTAGATGCATTGTCTACGACAATAATTTCTTTATTAGAATATTCAGTTTGAGTAAGAGAGTCTAGACACTCAGACAATATTTCTATGCCGTTCCAATGTGGAATAATAATTGAAACTTTTGGATTAGACACAATAACTCCAAAAAATAAAAAGAGATGGTAAAACCCTTTTTATTGAAATAATTATCCTTGTTCCTTTTTCAAATCTTCAAGCAATTTTTTTGCTACTGGATCATCAGGATTTTTACTGAGCCAATCTGTAAGTATTGCTTCGGCTTCAGTTAACATATCAAGCTTTCTATAAGTAAAAACAAGTGAAGAAACAATCTGGGTAAAATAACTTTGCCATTGTTCCATTTCTTTCTGCGAAGTTAATCGATCTCCATTTTCTACCGATTTAAAATCAGAATAAAGATCTTCAAAAATAGCTTTCCCAGTTTCCAATAAATCTAGTTGAGTAACATAAACTTGGCCATAATCTACTTTATCTCGGATTGTTAGGTCCTCTCTAGCAATAAGCACATCCATGATTCTACGAAGCTCATCTTTATTGCCGAGTTCACCAAGCAAACGGGCTACTTGATAATGTAAGTCTTTTGCATCAAAGCGAATTGTCTTTTCAGGAATATTATCTTGCATTTTTGTCAAGACTTCTAAAGCTTTAATACGATGATTTTCTGACTTTTCTTTATTGGTATTTTCATGATCTTTAAATGCCATGTAATGATAGGCGGCTAATTGCATATAAGCGCTTCTTAAATTTTGAAGAAGTCTAATATTAGTAGATGGAAAATAGAATACATCTTCACGCCCAAGATTTCTAAAAAGATACCCTGGCTGATATTTTTTCGACCAAATTTCACCCTCTAATTTTTTCCATTCCTTAGCTTCAATGTCCTGCTCCCAAATTTCGGAACCAAATCCTGTCATAAGATTGGTCCACATGCGCGTTTCATTAATTGGATTCCGAGTATCTATAGTATATGGTCTTAAACGATACACCAAACCTTCCATTTCAATGAATTCCTCTAAACCAAGTCGATTAGAAGCTGGTACTGTTACAGCAAAATAAATTGGGAAGTTCCACTTAGCATCTGAGATGATCTTAAGAATCATCATATCCTTTACCATTAATGCTGCACCAGCATATGTTGGATTTACTTTCCACTCGATAAAACCTTTATCATTCTTTTTAGATTTTGGAGCGGAGACTCTAACATTCCTTGGCTCCCAAGGCTGCAAAGCAGAAGCAACTTCAATAATCTGATTGTCAGTCATATTGATGAAGCGCTCTAACTCTCGGCCCTTCTGATCTGCCTTGCCCCTTCTAGAGTCTCTTAGTTGACGGACATACCATTCAGTATTTAGAAGACTTAGGTTAGCTACGGTTACATCTTTACGTATTCCTTCTACCTCTTGTAAATACCATAGTGGAAATGTATCATTATCACCATTAGTAAATAAAATGGCGTTAGGTTCACATGACTGCAAAATATTATAACTGTAGTCCCATGCAAGACGATTATCAGATCGGTCATGTTCATGATAATTCGCCTTAAGCATCATTCCAGGCATCACAATCAACAAAACTACAAAAGATCCAATCACTGCTTGTTTACCAACAGGCTTATCTTTAAAAAACTTTCTTATGTAATCTCCCATGGCAGCGACAGCAATACTTATCCAAATTGAGAATGCAAAAAAACTACCTACGTAAGAATAATCTCTTTCTCTCGGCTGAGGATTATCTTGATTTACAAAAATAATTATAGCTAATCCCGTCATAAGAAATAAACTAAACACAGAAAATGCGTCTTCTTTGTGTTGTTGGAAATGATAAAACATTCCCCACAAACCAAATAAAAAAGCAAATGGCAAACCAAATTGAAACCAATCTACTCCATCTTGATTGGGATTAGCACCATATGCAGTAACGTATGAATCAGTACTAGGCCCACGTCCCGCAAACTGCCATAAAAAATAACGCCAATACATTTTTTTTACTTGGTAACTCCAAAAGTAACTCCATTGTTTATCCATTCGGTAAGTTTTATAGTTTCGCTCTTGAGATGATGTATAATTCCTCCCATTGGCTGGACGTCCTACAGCTTCATGTTTAGGAGGTAATCCGTCATATCTCCGTGGGAATTGAAACATCTGCCCGTATTGCTCACGTTCCATGTAAGCAATAGCTCTAGCTACACTAGAGGGATCATTTTCATTAATTGCAGGCTGTTGACCAGAACGTATAAATATCGTTGCGTAGCTTGAGTAACCAATTAAAACTAGTACAATAGACAATAGTCCTAAAGAAGTCTGAAATTTCTTAAGGACTATTGTCCATATCATACTGCCAAAAATTAGTAGGCACAGGACAATAACTAGATTTAAACCAATAGCATTTACCAATTTTGGCATTCCATTAATAATTCCTACATTAATAATCAGATAGATCATACCGGTAATGACAGCAGTTATGAGAAATCCTTTATATGAAAAATTGAATTTTTTGAAATAAATAATTAAAGCAACAAAAGGAAGTGCCAATAAATTTAACAGATGAACACCAGTAGCAAGACCAATCATATATGCAATGATAAGAATATAGCGCTCATTACCTTTTTCATCTGCTCGTTCCATCCAATGAAGTATGAGCCATACAACTATAGCTGTAAAAAATGTTGAAAATCCATATACCTCTGCTTCTACAGCATTAAACCAATGAGAATCCGTAAATGCAAAGGTTAGCGCCCCAATGAATGAGCCTCCAAAAACAATTACTGCATCCATTTGATTTCGAATCATTCCTCGATAATTTGAAATAAGTTTTACAGTTGACAAATAAAGATACATTATAGCAAGAGCACTAACTACAGGAGAGATTAAATTGACCCGAAATGCGATATCCGGGTTAAAAGGCAACATTGAGAATACCCGGCCAATTATTAAGTATAATGGGCTTCCTGGGGGGTGAGGAACACCTAAAATATATGATGTTGCAATAAATTCCCCAGAATCCCAGTAAGGAACTGTATCAGCCATCGTAAATAAGTAAACTAAAAACGATAGCGTAAGTGCAACCGCAGCAAAAATGCGATTTAATCGAATATAATCAGTATGAATCAACTTTGGATTTACTTTGTTTTTTTCTTAGTTGATTTAGATTTTGACTTAGTTGCTTTAGAGCTCCGCTTTTTTGGCTTTACTTCGTCCTTTTGATCAGATGATTCATCTTTTGCCTCATCTTGTGAGCTATCTGCGCCTTCATCAATCTTCTTGTTTTCTTCAATGAAATTCATTTTTAATTCACTTAGGCTATGAATAATATATTGCTCCTCCCATTCACTCAGATTACTTTTCATTTTCTTCTGAAGCATATCTAATAAATCAATATAATAAGTAGCTTGTTCTAGATTACGTTCTAATTTATCAGAAACAGGGCTCTTTACTTTCCCTAAAGATATCCACGCGCTTTGGACAAATGTGTTGACTAAATGGATAAATAATTGATCTTCTTTTTTCATTTGTTCTTCAGCCATAATTCTCCTCTTTAAATAACTTTAATTCGTTGTAAACAAAAATGTTTCAAAATCAGCCGATGAAAATACAGATGATTTATGAAAAATTCGAATGATCTAAAATATTTAAGAAATATTTGTTTCATGCAATTTATCTTGATAATCCTTAATAAACTGGGTTCGGATTAAAGAGTGCTTCGAGCTTTCCAAATTTGGATCATTTTTAACTAAGTTAAAAGCAGCCTCTCGGGCAGATCTTAAAATAGGTCCATCAGTGACCATATCTGCAATCTTATATTTTAAAAACCCACTTTGGCGTATACCAAAAAATTCGCCAGGCCCTCTAAGTTTTAAATCTTCATCCGATATCATAAATCCATCATTAGTTGATTCCATTATACGAAGGCGTTTATTGGAATTATCTGTGAAATTTCTACGTACAAGTATACAATAACTTTTTTGTTTTCCCCGTCCCACGCGACCTCTCAATTGGTGTAATTGAGTTAGCCCAAAACGATCTGCATGTTCAATAACCATCACCGTAGCGTTTGGTATATCTATTCCTACTTCTATCACAGTTGTAGAAACCAATATTTGGATTTCATTCCGATTATAGGCGCTCATTATCGAATCCTTTTCATCTTTTTTCATTCTTCCATGAATAAGCCCTACTTCTAAATCATTAAAAATTTTTTCCGATAAATATGAATGCATTTCAACAGCCGCAGCTAGGTCAGATTTTTCAGTTTCTTCTACTAATGGATAAATTACCATACATTGTCTACCTTCATTTACTTCCTCTTTCATGAATGAATAGACTTTATTTAATCTCTGTTCATCGACAACTTTTGTGATAATAGGAATACGATCTTTTGGCATTTCATCAATGATGGAGGTATCCATATCGCCATGATATGTAATAGCCAAAGTTCTTGGTATAGGAGTTGCCGTCATTGCTAAGAAGTGAGGGTTCAAACCTTTTGATACCAAGTCTCCTCTCTGCATAACACCAAATCGATGCTGTTCATCAACAATCACTAAGCCTAATGATTTAAAAATTACATCTTTTTGAATAAGCGAATGTGTTCCAATGATAATATCAATTCTACCTTCTGATAATCCATCAAGAATAGATTGTTTTTCGCTCTTAGTAGTTCCACCCACAAGGACCGCACAAGTCATTTGAACTTTATCTAAATGTTTTTTAAAAGAAACATAATGTTGATTAGCTAAAATTTCTGTGGGCGCCATGATAGCAACTTGAGCTCCATTGGCCTTTGCAATAACAGAAGCCAAAATAGCTACGATGGTTTTCCCAGACCCGACATCCCCTTGTAAAAGACGATTCATAGAAATAGTTTTAGACATATCGCCCTTAATATCTTTTAGTACCATTTTTTGCGACTTTGTAAGGTCAAACTCTAAGCTATTCGTAATAATTTTTAAATATGGACCTATTTTACTTAGTGCTTTTGTTTTAGTCTGTTTAATCGCTGATTTTCTTAATGCCATGAGCATTTGTAGAAAAAAATGTTCATCAAATTTGAGACGATAAACTGCTTCTTTAAGACTTTCTTGAGAATCAGCAAAATGTATATTCCTAATTGCCTGATCAAGGTGAATTATTCCATAGTCATTACGAAACTTATCAGAGAAATGGTCTGGGATATCATTTAATAAAAGCAAACTGGATTTAATAACGCGACGAATACCCTGGCTATCTAGTCCTGACTTCTTCAATTCGGCTGTAATTGAATATAGAGGTATCACTGAGCCTGAATTGATCGGATCTTCATTGTCTTGAAGTTTATCAAACTCAGGATGAACAATCTGAAAACCATTAAAGAAATCAATATTGCCACTCACAGCAAGTCGATCGCCTACTTTAATGGCTTTATTCATATAACTTGCACCATTGAACCAAGTAAGTGTTAACATTCCCTTGCCATCAGATAAAATAGCTTGAAAATATTTTCTCCGTTTACTTTGCCGTAAACCTGCAACTTCTATATTCCCAATAAGAGTTGCCTGATCTCCTTTTTTGAGACTAGATGTCGAAGTAATTGTGGTGCGATCAAGATGTTTTCGAGGAAAATAATTTAATAAATCCCCAACAGTACTAATGCCTAATTGAGCTAAGGATGAAACACGAGCCTGGCCAATACCTTTAATAGATTGAATCGAAGATAAAAGACTTAAAGCCTTCTCAGGCAAAATAAGCTACTTCCATTCCTTGCGATACGTATAAGTCACAGTTTGAGACCCATTTGCAGGAATAGTAATCGGAAAATGGATAGTTGAGGCATCTTCTTTTCTATAATTTGTTGAGGCATCACGTACTACCCAATCTCCATAAATATGTTCAATAAGACGAACTTTGATCTTAAGGGGTAAAATATTTGTTACTTTAATACTTATAGAACTCTCTTCGCTTTTCTTTTGACGATTGTAATTTAGAACTGATCGCTTACCAATTACGTCAAATGCTCTTCCAGAAATAATTGTTGCGGTTTCCCCCTTTGGAACTTGTCGGATCTCATCCTCACCCACAAATTCAATGTTACCATTATTACTGGTTTGAAATAGTTGAATTTTACCTTTAGGCAAAGGCACACCTAGATTATTTTCATTTGTATTTGCAATTTTATACTCAATTGCCAAGGGTTCTTCTTTTTGTCTTCTTTCATCATTTTCAAACAAATAAGTTTTTTCAAAAGAAATAGTTTTTGATGGGTAAAGACGCGTAGTAATGCTTTCCCTAGCTAAAAGGTTGATTTTTTCACCCAAGTAATAAATGTGATAATCGCCTAATTGTTCTTCATCAAAACCATCAATCTCTTTAGGATTAGCTCTCATCATTATCGGAGGAGTATTTACATAGCCATTCCGTTTAAGTTTACCTTCAACTAATTGGAGAGTAACATTCATAAAATTCAAATTACTCTTATTGAGGATATAAGCCTCTGCTAAAAAATCAGCTTCGTTTCCAGATTCATCTAAGATAAGACGGTAAATCGCATCCCAATCAAATCCCTTGGAGAGGTAAATCAAATCTCCTTGAATAGGATTTAATCCATCTTCATTTGCAATACTCCAGTTTAATGATGGTTTAAAAACAATATTTTCCATTAAACCAGAAGCATTTATATAATCTATTCGATCTCTATTAAAAGAAATAACAGATCGTCTTCTTTGAAGAGTAATAGTTTTATCATTTACTTCAACCAATTTACCCGACATACCTTTTCCATTAATTAGCTCAACATCAATCGTTTGACCTAAAAAATCAAAAAGTCGATCTGAAAAGCGGAAAACATCTTGATTGAGACGCTGCATCTTCACCCTTGCATTATCCAAGGAAAGGAAAGGTGAGTCTTTAATAATCCCGACTGGAAGAAGATCCCATGTGATTGTATTTTGATCACGTTCAAGAGTCCAGGATACTGGCTGTTTTATAAGAGCAACCTCATCTTTATACATTGTAATTATGGCATCATTTGATTGACCTATTAATGAATATATAAGACTTAGTGTTATAATTATTTTTCTCATTTTAAAATATCCAAATTTGTTTTTATAAGATCAAATTCATCGTTCATATCTAATAACTTCTGTTTTTCATGCTTTACAACACTCTCAGGAGCATTATCAATAAAACTTTGATTTGCTAATTTCTTTTCTATTACTGTCAAATGGGTTTTTAACTCATCTAAACGCTTTGATAAACGAGTAATTTCCTGGTCTAAATTTATTAATCCTTTTAGTGGAACAAATAGTTCCATTTTTTTTATTACAGCAGTAGCAGATTGATCGGGTTTAATTAAGTCTTCTCCAATAGAAATTGTATTTATTTTAGCAAGAGTTTTAATGATAACATCAAAAGATTCAATATTTGATTTATTTCCATTTACATTTCTTATAATTAAATCTGCCTTTTTCCCCGGCGGAACATTCATTTGACTTCTTATCATACGTACAGCTGTAACAATTTCCTTTAAAAGCGTAATTGAGCTATCTGCAATTTCATCTTTTTGTGAAATATCTCCTTTAATCCAAGGCGATACGATTAAGTCGCTATCTTTAGTATCTTTGAAGTAATTCCATAGCTCTTCAGTAATAAACGGAGCAAATGGATGTAATAAGCTAAGGATTCCTTTAATAATTTTAATGGAAACAGCTGCTGCAATAGCTCCTTTTTCTGGATCTTCTCCATAAAAACGCGTTTTTGCTATTTCAATGTACCAATCACAAAAATCACTCCAAGTGAATTCATATATTAACTTCGCCGCTTCATTAAAATGAAATCTATCAAACTGATGATTAACTTCAATAGCAGTCTGATTTAATTGGTTTAATATCCAACGTTCAGGAATATCCAATTCAATTTTGGATAAATCTACTGTCGAAATCAGCTCTTCATCTATGTTCATTTGAACAAAACGGGAAGCATTCCAAAGCTTATTCATGAAATTTCTTCCGATTTCCAATCGAGAATTCGAGAATAGCACATCTAATCCTTGAGGAGCCATTAACATTGCGCCAAAACGGACCGCATCTGTTCCATATTCTTTAAATAACTCTAATGGATCAGGTGAATTACCTAAGGATTTACTGAATTTTTTTCCAGTTTCATCTCTAAGAATTGATGTAAAGTATACATTTTTAAATGGGTTTTTACCTGTGAAACGATGACCTGCCATTATCATTCGAGCAACCCAAAAGAAAATAATGTCTGGCCCAGTAACTAACTCATTCGTTGGATAGAATGAATTCAAATCGTCATTTTCATCTGGCCAATTGTGTACTGCAAAGGGCCATAACCAAGAGGAAGCCCATGTATCTAAAACATCATCATCTTGCATCCAATTTTCAGGGTCTTCTGGACCATCTACTGAAACATGTATCTTTTTTGAATCATCATTATGGTACCACACTGGAATTTGATGTCCCCACCACAATTGTCGGCTAATACACCAGTCGTTTATATTATTTATCCAATGATTATAAGTTTTAACCCAATGATTAGGATAAAATTTGATTTCGCCGGAATTAACCACTTCTAAAGCTGGTTTAGCTAATTCCTCCATTTTTAAGTACCATTGGTCAGATAAATAAAATTCTATAGGCACATTTCCACGTTCGGAATATCCGATATTATGCGTATAATCTTCGATTTTATCGATTCTATTCTCAGAATTCATATCTGAAACAACAGCTTTTCTAGCTGATTCTCGGGTCATATTTTGATATTTATTCGGAACTTCCGAATTCATTGAAGCATCTTCATTCATTATATTTATGAATTCTAAGTCATGACGTTTTCCAATAGAAAAGTCATTACGATCGTGGGCAGGCGTAACTTTGATACAGCCCGTTCCGAATTCAGGATCAACGTAATCATCTGCAATAATGGGTATTTCACGCCCTACAAGAGGCAAAATAACCGTTTTGCCAACAAGTTTACTGTATCTATCGTCTTTTGGATGAACGGCCACTGCTGTATCGCCTAGCATCGTTTCTGGCCTTGTCGTTGCAACGATTAAATAATCTTCTGTTTCTTTTATCGGATACTGGAAATACCATAGTTTACCATCCTTTTCCTTGTGGATAACTTCTTCATCGCTTATCGCAGATTTAGACTGAGGACACCAATTTACAAGACGATGTCCCCGATATATCAATCCCTCTTCGTATAGTTTAACAAAAGCTGTGGTTACAGCTCGTGAATAATTCTTGTCCATGGTGAACCGCTGTTTGTCCCAATCACATGAACAACCCAATTTTTTCAATTGATTGATAATTATATCGCCATATTTCTCTTTCCAGTCCCAAGCATACTTTAGAAATTCTTCTCGAGAAAGAGTATCCTTCTTAATCCCTTTTTCTTCTAAATCTTGAACGACCTTAGATTCTGTTGCAATAGATGCATGGTCAGTTCCAGGAATCCAGCAAACATTTTTCCCCTCCATTCTGGCTTTCCGAATAAGAACATCTTGAATAGTATTATTCAATACATGGCCCATCGTGAGGATACCAGTTACATTGGGAGGAGGAATGACTATAGAATACGACTCTTCTTTAGAGTCAGTCTTACCCTGAAAATAATTAGAATCTAACCAGTGTTGATACCAACGTTCCTCGAGCTTGTTCCAATTATACGTTTTATCGAGTTTTGGCGTTGACATCGATTAATTTTTTTTCAATATGATTTTATAATTACCGCTCTAAAATTAGACTAAATGCTGTAGTTAATTTGAGAACATTTTGATTTGCCTTAACGAGATTCCCAGATATAATTCTTCCTAGATTTCGCATAATCTTATATCCAACATCTGGATTTTTATCACAGATTTTAAATAAATCTTCTTTATGCATCTTTGCTAACGTGCAATCAGACTTTGCTTGAACATTAGCTGTTCTTCGATCTCCCTCGTTAAACATGGACATTTCTCCAAATTGAGGATAATCGTCACTTGAAAGTTTAATAAAAGCCTTTTCTCGTTTATCTACCTCTCCCTTATTAACAGCAAGAGTCAATACCTGATTTATTTCAACATGACCCTTTAAAAGAAGGTATATACTATCTCCTTCCGCTCCCTCAGTGATGAAATATTCTTTCTTTTTCACTTCAACTTGCTCTAAAACATCGCGAAATAAATCAATATTTTCATTAGTTAGATCTTCGAAGATTTTATAATTTTTCAATTGTTGGTTATTCATAACTACCTCAAGGAATTATAATTGCTTGTTCACCATCTTTAATCATATAATTTTTTTCAGGGTTTATATGGACATGAACCATACTTTCTTCTTGGAGAGAGATGCCACCTTCTTTGAGTTTTCGCTCAATAAATGCATCAAGTGTAGACGCATCAGACGATAGCACTGCTCCAATACCTAAATGTTCATCTTCAGAACAAATACCGATCAATATGGCATCATTCTCTTTATTATAATAATCAAATAATTCAGCATAATTCTGACCAACAAATTTTGTTGGGATTGAGACTCTTTTTATACGAGCATTTGAGTCACTTTCCATTAATTGATTCACAGTCTGAGGAATCCCAGGCTCAACAACGTGTGAAGCCAACAAGTGTGCACTATAATCGTCGCTAACCACCACCTCGTCAGCAGCAGCTCTTTTAATGTGAGTTAAGTTTTCACGGTGCAAGATATAAGCTACCACTCTAATTGCGCTATTTATACTCTTAATAGTTAACGTGGCAAATATAGTTTTCTCATCATGGGAGGCCATTTCTGTACTTGTTCCATTCGGGACAATAATGACCGTATTTGCATTAGCAATACTAGCTTTATCTAAAGTCTCCTCATGGGTAAAGTCACCTGAAATAAAATGTATATTAATCTTATGATGTCTATTTTTTATCGAGGTTACCTCTTCAGGAGTTAGATCATTTACCAAAACTAAATCTCTGATACTATTATCATGATTGAGGTTTTGAATCGAATCAATGACACTTTCCGCATTTGGATTCCATCCACAAAGCACAAGATGATCAGATAAGCTTAATTTTTCCAAACCTTTGTCCTCCCTAATTTTTTGTGCAACAAAAATTGATGATATTGAAGCTGTGAGGAGTGAAACCAGAGAGATTCCAATAAACATAACAAATACCGCGAATAAGCGTCCTTCTGGTGTTTTTGGTGAAAAATCACCATACCCAACTGTTGTCATTGTTACAATAGCCCACCAAAAAGGCGTATTTCCTTCAGATATTTCTCCTGGCTCTAGCCATTGTAATGCTAATCCGCCAAGGATGACTGAAATAAAAAGACCAGCAAATACTTGAAAAAAACGGTTTTGAATTAATGTTCTCACCCACAGACTCATATCTATAATTTAGTTATTCTTAGGTGATTCACGTAATTGAATCTGCGAAAAAGAATTATTATTATTTTCATTGACTTATAACTAGTAAAACGCTTAGTCTCTAGAAGGAGGGTATCTTTAATAGTTGACAGAATACATACTATTCATACCCCTTATTGACGAGAAAACAATTAACCTTAGGAGGCTTAATGAATACATTTAGCATTCCCAGATCAATTACAAACCTTTTATTGCTTGTAGGGATGACGACATTCCTAGTAGCACAACAAGGTTCTGTAGCTGGTCGCGTCACTGACGCCGATACTGGGGATCCGCTAGTGGGAGCCAACGTTCTTGTGGTCGGTACCAATTTAGGTGCAGCCACGGATGTAAATGGTGAATATTCCATTAGTCGGGTACCTGCAGGTGCTCAGCGATTGAATGCCAACTACATTGGTTACGGAAGTAAATCAATGAATGTAGATGTTCCAGCCGATGGTAGTGTCAGTACAGATTTCGGTCTGTCTATTGCTGCTTTGAATCTTAATGAGATCATCGTAACAGGTGCTGGTACTGCTGTGGAAAAATCTAAAGTTGGAAATTCAGTGGGAGTTGTAAACATGGAATCTTTAGAAGATGCTCCGATTACTAATTTTTCGGATATTCTTCAAGGTCGTGAAAAAGGCGTTGTCATGCTACCCAATGGTGGTTTAAATGGCGAAGGCGCCTCGATTCGTATCCGTGGATCTTCTACGTTATCACAATCTAATGAACCCATCGTTTATATCGATGGAGTTCGTATAGATAATACTGCTAGCGGAACAGGTCCTGGTGGAACACCCTCACGCTTAGATGAAATCAATCCCGATGCGATTGAGCGTATTGAAATCCTTAAAGGTGCTGCTGCTGCATCACTTTATGGGACTCAAGCAGCCAATGGCATTATACAAATTTTTACAAAACAAGGTGCAATCTCAAAACCTGAGTTTTCAGTAGAAGTAAGTTCTATGACAAGTTCTTATCCTGAAGATAGATGGAAACCTAACTCTGGTTTTGCTAGAGATCAGGCAACTGCAGATCGTATGGCAAAATTATTTCCTGACTATGCTAAAGGTGGTCTAAAACCCTATGAGGTAATAGAAGTCCCATTTACTAGCTGGCTTTATGATAAAGGAAATAACAAAACTGCTTCTGCTTCTGTCAGAGGTGGCGCACCTGGTGCAACTTATTATGCAAGTCTACGGTATTTGAATAGTGATGGTCCTTATGACGAAACAGCTACCCTTCTTGGGAAGCCTGTTGGTGCTGCGGATCCAACTAAACCAGGTGCCAATGACTACCGTGATCAATTTATGGCAAGTGCTACGCTAAACTTGTTACCAACGGATAAAGTTAGACTCCGTGTATCAATGAATTATGCGTATACGGACCATAATACGATCCAAAATAATAACAATATTTATGGAACAACTTCCCTCATTCAAATGGGAAAACCTGAGCATTCAACTGAAGTTAATGCATCTGGCTCTATGGCCTTTGCTACCGCTCGTGAAACAACTTATCGTAGTCAAAACAACGAAGGCGATAATACCACGATCTCATTGCAAGCAAGTTATAAAGTCACAGATGGGTTGAATCTTTCAGGTACATTTGGAATGAACAACACACTAAATAAGAGTACCGCATTAACTCCATTTGGCTACAATGTAGATGGTAAAATGGCTTATGCCACAGCTGGTGCCCTTTATAAAGACAAAAGCGATAGAAAAGTCTATACCGCAGATGTAAAAGCTGACTATGCTGGTACTGCAGGTGTACTTTCTCACGAGAGTGTTGTCGGTTTCCAAACGTTCCAAACAATTTATAAGACTATGAGTGGCGGTGGCCAGCAGTTCCCTGGACCTGGACTTCAAGTTCTAGGTGCATTGGGCTCGCCAGGCAACCCTGGTTCATATTTTTCTGAAGTAGTTGAGGCTGGCTTCTTGGTTCAAACCCGACTTGGTTACCAAGATTGGTTGTATGCAACCATGGGTATTCGTCAAGATGCAAATAGTGCTTTTGGTGCAGATTTCACCACAGTTACTTATCCTCGTGTGAATGTTTCTTACATTCCAACAACGCAGCTCGGACAAATGGGTCCTGTGTCTACATTAAGACTACGGATGGCTTGGGGAAGAGCAGGTCAACAACCTGGTGCATTTGACCAGTATACGACCTATTCTCCTTGGGCTTCTGAATTTGGTCCTGGTCTTCGTCCTGGAAATGTAGGCGATCCAACATTAAAACCTGAAGTATCAACTGAAATTGAATTCGGTGGTGAAGTAGGTTTATTAAATGATAAGATCGCTTTTGATTTCCAATATTGGGATCGCGTTGTTGAAGATGCCTTGATCCAAAGAGCATATCCACCTTCAGGCGGTTTTATTAATACACAGCTTTCCAATATTGGCCAGTTAGATGCTATGGGTTGGGAAGTCGGTGTTGATGCAAGTGTTTTACGTAATTCTCAAATGAGTGTTGATGTATTTGGATCCATGTCTTACCTTGAAGAAAAAGTGGTTAGCTTAGGTGGAGCACCTGAACAAAAAATCGGTGGTTCTTATCCTCGCTATCGCAATTTCTTAACGGAAGGTTGGGCGCCTGGTACTTATTTTGGTGCGAAACTTGACCGATCAACTGATTATCCTATTGATATCAACGGTGATGGTAAAGCAGATAGCCAGCAAGCTCTTCTTGAGTTTTTCAAGACTGGTGGTGCAGGTGTACGCGATGGTTGGAATCCAGTTATGTTGACTCCAACTCAAGCAGATGTTGATGCTGGCCGCGCTAAAGATACAGGTGCACTTGGCTGGTATCTAGGTAAACCAACGCCTGATTACACTGCCTCATTTGGTGGAAGTGTTAAATGGGGAAAGAATATTCGTGTTAATACATTATTCGAAACCCGATTTGGCGAATATCACATAACAAATCTTACCGATGCATTTCGTAAATCGCACGGTTTGATTGGGCGGAATACTCCAAAAGCTGCTGCAACTGAAGCAGCACTAATGGATCCAGCTAAAGCTGGTCAAACTCGCATGGATGCTGCTGCACGATGGTGTAATGAATTCCTAGCGTTATCGCCTTATAGTGGTCTTAATACCATAGAAGATGGTTCATTTACACGCCTACGTGAATTAAGTGTATCTTACACAGTAGATCAAGAAGTTGCTGCTAGATTTGGAGTTAGATCTCTTACAATGGCAGTTTCAGGTAAAAACTTGTGGATGAGTACTGATTATTCAGGTATTGATCCAGAGCTGAACTCTCTTGCTCGTACTAATGGCGGTATCAGTGATTTTCAACAATCAATCGATGCTTTTGGTGTTCCCGTACCACGTATGTGGAACTTCAGCATAAAAGTTGGATTATAAAGGAGGTATGATCATGACAAATAAAATGAAATTAATCAGCCTTCTCGTCACATTTTCGATGATTGGCTGTAGTTTAGAAGTTGATAACCCTAACAGTTTACTTGAGGGAGACCTCGGAGACCCATCTGCTGCAGCTGCAGTAGCTAACGGTGCATGGAATACCGTCCTAAACGGGATTGGTAATATCATGATCGCGAATGCTGTTGCGACTGACGAAGTTGTGTGGACTGGCTCTCGTGATGCCTGGCGTCAATTAGATAAAGGCGGCATGACCAACGTATATAATGAATTCGTTGATGGTGCTTGGCCCTCTATTGCTGAAGGGCGCTGGATGGCAGATAAAGCTGTTAGTCTTTTAGAATCATTAGGTGCTGATCTCCCAGATGATCAGGATCTTGTGATGGCATATGCGACAGCTGCTATGGTTCGTGTATACGTTGCCGACATGTTTGATGATTTTGTCTACTCAGATAAAACCGAAGCAGGTAATGCTATTGGTGCTGCGAATATGTCACAAATGTATGATGAAGCACTTACTTTACTTGGTAAAGCTGATGCTATAGCAAACGCTACTTGGAAAGTTAGAGTTCAGGCATTAAAGGCTCGTATAGAGCATGCTAAGGCAGTATGGGGCAAAAATAACCCCGTTAATACATCTGCCCCATATGTTAGCGCAGGTGCCAGTACAGCTGCTAATGCTCTTGCCTTGATGGATACTGATGACTGGAAATGGAAAATGAACTTTAGTTCAGGCACTGTTTCAAATAACATGTCCTGGCAGATCAATGGACGTCTAGAAATGGACCTATTGGATTCTCCTACACACCCTGAAAAGGGCGGTGATCCAAACAAAACTGATCCTGTTACAGGTACAGCAGATACACGTGTATTAGCTGAAGAAGTCATCTTTAGATCAGGTATTGGTGGTGGTACAGACTATGCACCAATCACGATTGTTTCAGCTCGTGAAATGCATTTAATTGTTGCCGAAAGCAAATTAGCTGGTGGTGATAAAGCAGGTTGTCTTACCGAATTAAATAAAATTCGTGCTATAGATGGTTTAGGTGCATATACTAATGAAGATGCTGGCGCAGCATACCAACATGAACGGTATGCAAACCTTTTTATACAAGGTCGTCGCCTTCCGGATATGTATCGATTTGGTGTTACATCTGTTATATGGGACGCGGTTGAGAAGTCACCAGCAGGTTCCTTCTTTCCGATTCCTATCAGAGAGATCAGAGCAAACCCAAATATCAGTCAATAATAAAAACCAAAGTCTCATGGGAGGCTAAGGTATAATTGTTTGTAAGAAATGGGCTCTTTTTAGGGCCCATTTCTTTTTTCACACATATCTTAATAACTCTGTAATTTCCACTATATGAAAATCATTATAAAACCTTTAGCAATTATTCTTACTAGTACTCTCTTGCTTGGTCAAATAAAAACAGGCCAATCAACTACAAAAATTGCCTATGCTGGCATTCAAATCGATAATGTTGAACCTTGGGTCAAGGAAGAGTTAATAAAAAAAATGGGCTCTATTTTTGAAGGCATAAATCCCGATCAATTTATCTCAACCCAAACTGTTCAAAATTTAGCTCAATCTGAACTCAATCAATTATTTATGGAAATTTCTGATTCGAGTTTTCAAAAAATTGCGGATAAAACCGGAGCAAAATATGTTTTTGCCGGAAAATTTAAGAATGTATCCCCTGATGACCGCCGCATCATGATCCAAGGTGAGTTTTACCGCTATAACGCTGAACTCAAATCAAAATTTCGTTATGAAGTCCTTAAATATTATGAACGCATGAATGATGAAGCCACGATCATTAAAAAACAATTGGTTGACTCGATCCCTGCAACAGCTAACCCTGCAACATTTAAACAAGTAGGCATTCTGTTTGGTCTTATATTGGTTGTAGGATTATTATTTATGTCATTGGCAGGAACAAGTGTTTGGGGAGAATCTGCTGGGGATAGTGGATTACCAACGCCCACAGAAAATTGATGCGATATTGGTATAAACCAATTTCTATCTTTCTTTCTATAAATCTTCTAATTGCTCAAGGGAGTGGGGTAAAATCTCAAGAATCATCAAAATTAGTTCATGTTGGTTATGTTGGTGAATCGGTAGAAAATATATCTGAAAACTATCAAAACTTGGTTCATCAGAAAATGCTAAGTCTTGTTAATCAAAACTTTTATGAATTTTATTCACCAGAAGATTTATCTAAGTCACATCTTAAACATTTAGATAAAATATTATTAAATAAAGAAGATTCATTAAGTAATGATCTTTCTAACTTAGCTAAAGCTGCAAATCTCGACTATATCTTTGTCACCGTTTTAAATAATATTTCCGAAGATCCTAAACGTGTCATGTTAAAGGGGGAAGTTCTTAGATATCAGGCCAATACCAATGAATTATACCGCTATGAAATGCTATCCTATGTTGAGGATATAAACCTCCATATTCAAGCGATCAAAAAAGAGATGATTGATACTATCCCGCACAGTGTTCATACTATTGGTAGAAATAAAACCTATATCCTTGCAGGAATTGCAATTATTCTTGCACTTGCACTAAGCCAATCATTTGCAGATTTAGGAAAATATTTGGCTGGCGGTGATGGTGGCGAAAAAGACACGACGCCTCCTATAGGAAACTAGCTTAATTTCTCTGAAATACGCCCACAGACTCTATATGTGGGGTGTGGGGGAACATATCCACCACTGTCAAGTTTTTTAAGCTATATCCTTTATTTTGAAGGATTTCTGTATCTCTTGCCTGAGTTGAGGGGTTACAAGATATATATATAATTTTTTTTGCTTCAAATTTTGGCAAATAATTTGTCATAAATTTATGCATACCCGCCCTTGGAGGATCAATAAAAATTACATCCGGTTTTGGATATTTTTTCCCCTGACCAAATTTGAAGAAATTATCCAGATTAGCTACATGAAAATATGCATTACCGATCCCATTCTGTACCGCATTACGAGTTGCATCTTCAATAGCAGATACAATGACTTCAAAACCATGGACTTCCTTTGCTTTTTGCGCAACAAAAAGTGAGATTGATCCCGTTCCACAATAGAGGTCAAATACAGTCTCATCGCCACTTAACTGAGCTGCATCCAATGCAGTCTGGTATAATTTTTCAGCCATGATGGAATTGGTTTGAAAAAATGAATTAGCTGATATTTCAAATGTTAATTCTCCCAATTTTTCCTCAAAACTTGGTTTACCATGGAGAGTTAGTTCATACTGTCCAAAGGAGACATCTGCCTTTCTGCTATTGATATTATTAACGACTGTAGTAATCTGCGGAAAAGATTTGAGTAATCCATCTACTAATGGGTTTAGTAAATCTAGATCCTCATAAGAAGTAACTATATTGACCATAATTTGTCCAGTTCCATGACCAAAGCGAAGAATTAAATACCTTAAGAAGCCATTATGAGTTTTTTGATCATAGGGTTTTAGTTTGAGTTCTTTAGATAAAGACCGGGTTTTGTTTAGAATTTCTGTTCCTATCTCAGGCATAAGATGACATTCATCTAAATTTAATATTTTATCCCATCGCTTAGGTATGTGCATCCCAAGAGCAAAATCTCGTTCCACATTATCAGGCTCTTCTGGAAGAACCCAACGATTATTAGAAAAAGTGAATTCCATCTTATTACGATAATGAAAAATTTCTGTTGAAGGTATGATTTTATCTACTTTAAAACCTTCAATACCTGCTTGACGTTGAAATATGTTTTCTACTTGCTGTTGTTTTTGTGCAAGCTGTTCTTCATAATTTAATTGCTGCACTTTACAGCCACCACAAGTTAAAAAATGAGGACAGGGAGCATCTACGAAATGGGCAGATTCAGATAATATTTCTAGTGGAAATGCTTCTCCAAACCCTTTTCTTTTCCGATAGATAAGAGCGCGCACTTTTTGCCCAGGTATTGCATTTTTTACAAAGATAACAAAATCATCAACCCTGGCAATCCCCTTCCCACCATATGCCAAGGATTCAATTGTTAATTCTAATTCTTGTCCTTTTTTAACGGGCATTTATTTCTTGTACAATTTTTGTCCCAGAACTAGTTCCTATTCGATTTGCACCAGCTTGAATCATTTTCAACATATCATCAAAAGTTCGAATACCTCCAGATGCTTTTACACCAAAGAGATCCCCTACAGTCTTCCGCATTATCTTAATATGTGAAATTTTCGCACCATGCTCAGAAAAACCAGTAGAGGTCTTTACAAATTGTGCCTTCGCACTCTTAACAATTTCACAAGCAATTTCAATCTCATTATCATCCCAATAACACGTTTCAAGAATTACTTTTATAATTCTTCCTCCAGCTGCTTCTACTATAGAATATATTCCCTTGGAGACTTGTTCATATTTTTTTGATCGAAATGCATTTATATTCATAACCATATCAATTTCTATTGCACCCTGATTAATAACCATGTCCAAATCATCCAAGTTACGCTCTATGTCCCCTAGGCCTTCTGGAAAATCAATCACTGTACAGACTTCAGTTGAAGTGTTCTCTAATTCTTGAATACATATATCAACAAAATCAGGGTTAACACAAACTGTCCGAAATCCATATCCTCTTGCTTCTTTACAAAGTTGAATATGATCTTTATCTGTCGAATCAGATCTCAGTAAAGTATGATCAATTAAACCTGCAATTTTTTTCCTAACACTATCTTCCATTTAGATCAAGGTTCTAATACGATCAACTAATAATTGTGCATCTGATTTTGTTGGCGCTTCAGCATAAATCCTAAGTATTGGTTCCGTATTGGATCCTCGTAAGTGAATCCATCGATCATCCCAACTTAATTTTAATCCATCAATCTTATTAACATTAGCATCTTTAAAAATATTAAGAGCTTGTTTCATTACTGTATCTTTGTCGACTTTATCTAAATCAATTTTATCTTTTACCATATAGAACTGAGGTAAGGATTCATGGATTTTACTAATTGGAGTCCTATCTTGACTCATCCGATTTAATACCATAGCAACCCCTACAAGAGAATCTCGGCCTAGATGAGCCTCTTTAAGTATAACACCTCCATTACCTTCACCTCCAAGCTCACTACCAACTTCTAGCATTTTTTGAACTACATTTATTTCTCCAACTGCTGCACGTTCTACTGAGCATCCATGCAGTTCAGCCATTTTGTCCAATGCTAAGGATGTTGATAAATTCGTTACGAAAGTTTCTTTTGATTGTTTACTTCTAATATACCCTTCAGCTGCAATTACCAATGTATACTCTTCTCCTAATGGCTTTCCTTTTTCATTAACTACAGCTAACCGATCTGCATCCGGGTCAACAGCAAATCCTACATCTGCATTATTTTCTAGAACAGTTTTTTGCAACAAATCTAAATGATGCGGCAGAGGTTCCGTACCACGACCAAATTGCCCATTCTCCTCACAAAAAATCTTAATTACATCACAACCTAATTGCTCTAATAACATCGGAAGAGCAGATGATCCAGCTCCATTAACTGCATCAATTACAACTTTGAACTTTGAATCCCGAATCGCTTTTGCATTAATACAGGATAATTCAACAGTTTTTATAGAATGTTTTAAAATAGAGTTCTGATCGGGAAATACCATCCCTGTTTGTTTATTATCTTTAATTGGATTATCATTATCAACTAAATCAAACAAAGCTTGACAATCTTCCGAAGTAAAAAATATCCCATCTGAACGAACGAATTTTATACCATTCCATTCAATTGGATTATGGCTTGCAGTAATAATAACACCTCCAGCTGCTTCCGAACGTTCAACCATAAATTGTACTGTTGGCGTTGGTACTACACCACAAACTATTATATCTCGACCTAAGCGAACCAATTCATCTGTAAATACTTCAAGTAATTCTTCCCCGGATGGTCGGCTGTCTCGACCTAAAAAAACTAAACCTTCTTCAAGATATGTGTGCAATGCTCTTGCATATACACGTACCATATCAACATTTAAATGTGAAGGTGTGAGACCTCGAACTCCTGATATACTTCGAATAATCATTATTAGATCATACAACAATAAAAAAGGTTCGATAAAATACCGAACCTTTTTGAAATTATTGCTGAATTAAATAAAACTACTTATTATATCTCGCAAACCGTATCCGGCGCCTTATTGCTTTTTTCTTTGCAGCTCGTTGCTCATCGCTAGGTTTAATATAAAACATTTTTCGTTTAACATCTTTTAACACACCAGCTCGTTCCCATTTCTTTTTAAAACGCCGTAATGCTCTTTCTAATTGTTCGCCATTTTTAACCGTAACTTCAACCATAGACTATTTGACCTCCTGTGATCAACCTAAATATGTTCTTAATGATTTGCTTCGGGAACGATGACGAAGGCGGCGTATCGCCTTTTCCTTGATTTGTCGAACACGTTCGCGAGTTAAACTAAATTCCTCACCAATTTCATTCAATGTCAATGCATAATCACGATCAATTCCAAAATACATTTTGATCACTTGTTGTTCTCTATCTTTAAGAGTATCAAGTGACTGACGAATCTCATCCTTAAGAGATTCTGCCATCAATGGCTCATCTGGATCAATCTGACCATTATCTTCTATAACATCAATTAGTGAATTTTTATCTCCATCACGAAAAGGAGCATTTAATGAATGATGGCGTCGAGATATCCTCATGGCATCAATTACTTCATCACTTGTCATTTCAAGATTTCTACCAATTTCTTCTTCATTAGGTGAACGTTCAACTTCCGCTTCAAGCTTTTCTGCTGTTTTTGTTATTTTTGAAATAGTTCCAACCCTATTAAGAGGAAGGCGTACAATTCTCGAATGTTCTGCCAATGCCTGTAAAATTGATTGACGAATCCACCAAACTGCATATGATATAAATTTAAATCCACGAGTCTCATCAAATCGGCCCGCAGCTTTCATCAAACCTAAATTTCCTTCGTTAATGAGATCCGTGAGTGGCAATCCTTGCCCTTGATAGTCTTTTGCAACAGATACCACAAATCTTAAATTTGCTTCAACTAGTTCTTTCATTGCTAAACGATTACCTTTTTTAATTGCCTGAGCTAATTCGACTTCACGTGAAGGATGTAAGGGCTCAAATTTCCCAATCTCTTCCAAGTATTGACTTAGACTTCGATTAGACTCATTTATTGTTCTAGCTGCTTTCGCCATATGATTAAATCTCGATTATTGATGATAAAAAAAGCTTGGTAATCTACATTATAACTTTAATCTATCCCAAGCGGTTGATCTTTTATTTTATTAACCTAGTAATCTTGCGAATTCTTCAATAGAAAGGGTTTCGGGTCGTCGTGTGAAGTCAATTTCTTTCTTGATATTTTCAGAGAAATCAAAACCACTTAATGAATTTCTTAACATTTTTCTTCTTTTCAAAAATGCTGCTTTTACAATTGAATTGAACTTTACAAAATCGGTATCTGCTATAATCGGGGTTTTCTTTTTAGTAAACCTAACAATCGCCGAATCTACTTTTGGCTTTGGATAAAAAACATCCGGCGCTACTTTGAAGCATAGTTCTATATTAATATAAACGCCAACAAGTACGGTTAGCCGACTATACTGTTTAGTCCCCACTTGAGCTATCAATCTATCGGCGACTTCTTTTTGTAACATAATATGTGCATCTTGCCAATAATCAAGTTGTTCGATTAACCAAAAAATAATTGAAGATGTAATATTATAGGGAATATTACCAACCACTCGGACGGGATTGGTTATTGGTATTTCTTCAATATCCTGCATCAAAATATCTCCATGAATAATCCTAATATCAGTAAAATCAGCTCTTATCGATAAATGTTTAACTAATAAAGGATCTATCTCTACGATTGCCATTTCTTTTACATTTGAAAAAATTTTTTCAGTTAACAATCCATCTCCAGGTCCAATCTCTAAAATTGAATCATTCTTTTGTAGATCCAATGTTCTAATAATGCGATCTAGAAGATTTGAGTCAGACAAAAAATTTTGACCCCATTTTCTTCGAAATGGATGAGTTTTATTTTTCATGCAAATGCAAAATTATTAAGGAAGTTGAAAAATTTCTGAAGAATTATTATTTGTTTTCTTTGCCATTGATTCAAAAGATAAATTAAATATTCCTGCAAGTTTTTCTGCGACAAAACGTGTTCTTCCTGGTTCATTTGATTTGCCACGATGAGGCTCTGGGCTTAAATATGGAGAATCAGTCTCAACTAACACTTTATCCAAAGGAATTTCTTTTGCTACTTCTGGAAGGTGGCTGTTTTTAAATGTAAGGTTCCCTGAAAAAGATATATAGTAGCCCGTATCTAAGAATGCTTTAGCCATTTCTATATTGCTAGAAAAACAATGTGCAACTCCTCTAACTTCAGGGAATTCTCTTATAATTTTTATCAAATCTTTATCCGAGTCTCGATTATGGATAATTACAGGTTTGTCCAAATCTTGAGCAATCTTCATTTGACTCCTGAAAACATTTTTTTGCGTTTCTGGTTCAGAAATATTTCGAAAATAGTCCAACCCTATCTCACCTATAGCAATCATATTTTCATTTTCCATCAATTCATATATGTCATTAATAAAGGATTCTGAAACATCTTTAGCATCATGAGGATGAACGCCCGCAGAGGCAAAGATATTATCATGATTTTCAGTAATAGATAGGCTTTTTTTAGAGTCTTGAATATTAGTTCCAACACAGATGAAACGAGTAACCTCTTGTTCATAAGCTCGATTAAGCACTGCCCCAAGATCTTTATTCAATTCTTCGTAGTATAGGTGACAATGTGTATCGGTAAGCATATATATTAATTATTTATGGAGGAAAGCTTTCGATTCATGATAAATAGCCTTATTGTTAAGTGAAAAAGATAAACAGATGGTCATGTATAAAATTAATTAATTATTATTGAATGATTAAATTTTATTGTTAAAGTTAAATATGTCTTATCCAACTAATTATATTTTTATTGCTATTTGGATTGCAATGGTAGCACTAGCTTTTGTTGAAGGCTATGTAGAAGGTAGAAACCCATGGCATCATCGCAAACTAGGCTGGAAAATTAATTTACCTGGAGGATATTATTATCCAGCATATCATTTTTTTCTATTTGTGATTATGCTACCATGTCTTATTGCTCTCCCACTTATTGTTCTCGGATGGGATATAAAACTCTTCGGTATTTTATTAAGTGCCTATTCAAGTGGACTAGTCATTGAAGATTTTTGTTATTTTATTGTTAATCCTGCTGTGAAATTTAAGGAGTTCTTTACAGATTTTACTGATTACTATCCTTGGATAAAAATTGGCGGAAAAAAAATCATGCCATTAGGCTACCCAATCGGCATAAGTATATCTTTACTATCGTGGTATTATCTTTGGGCATAGATGAACAAAAAGATATTTTTTTAGAAGCATGTGTTGAGACTTTAGAAGAAGCAATCCTGGCAGAAAAAAGGGGTGCAAATCGACTAGAGATATGTAGTCGATTAGATTTAGATGGCCTTACACCTGATGTAAAGTTAATTCAGAAGGCTCTAAAAATAATTTCTATTCCTATTAAGGTAATGATTCGGCAAAGAAGTGGAGATTTTGTTTATTCAGAAGAAGAGATATTAGCCATGAAAAATCAAATTAACATTTTTAAATCTATTGGTGTAATGGAAGTAGTATTTGGTGCCTTAAATATTAATAATGAAATTGATATTAAAGTTACTAATCGTTTGGCCAAATATGCATTTCCAATGAAAGTAACTTTTCATAAAGCGATTGATCAAACATCAAATATTCTTTCTGCAATAGAAAATATAAAATCAATTCCTGAAGTTAGCAGTGTATTGACTTCTGGAGGAAAAAGTAATGCAGAATCAGGTTATAAAATCATTGAAAAAATGATTAAAGTTTCTGAAAATAATATTACTATTATTGCGGCAGGCAGCATAACAAATAAAAACTTGGAATATCTACATAAAAAAATTGGCGCTATGGAATATCACGGAAGAAAAATTGTTGGTAGACTTGATTAATAAACCTCCATCCCACTTGATACATTACCATCATCAACGGTAACTAAGGTAAGACTTTTACCTTTTTTTGCTGCTAATAACATTCCATATGACTCATTGCCAAAAATTGTTGCTGGCTTCAAATTTGTTACGACTACAATCATAATATTTAACAAGTCTTCTGGAGAATAATACTCCGCGATTCCAGAAATAATCTGGCGATTTTCACCTCCTATCTGTACTTGAAGTTTTAATAACTTATCAGCTTTTTCTACTTTTTCAACAACTATTACTTTTCCTGTTTTTAGTTCAATATTTTTGAAATCATCAAAAGTAATCACATTTAACAAATCAGCTTCAGTTGCATTAGTTTTTTTTAAGTCATTATTTAGTTTATTAATATCTATTCGAGGAAAAAGTGGCTTATGGTTTTTAAGTGTTTTTCCAGATATTAATTGACCCCATTCAAGTGAAGTTTCCTCAGCTCCAAAAGTTTCGAGGACAATCATAGTTCTATTTGGCATAATCGGGGCTAATAATAATGCACTTATACGTAATGATTCAGCAGCAGTATATAATACTTTTTCTGCTGCAATTAAATCTGTCTTTGCTAATTTCCATGGAGCCATAGTTTCCATGTATTTATTTACACTTCTTACAAATTGTAAAGTTGTTTCAATTGCATCATTTATTTTCATTCCCTCAATAAATTTCCATACAGTATCTATGGTCTCTATACTATTTTTTTGAATCAATTTTCCTTCATGAGAGTCATCTTCTTCAGATGGAATTTTCGAATTAAAAAACTTTTGTAATAAATTAGTGATTCGACTTAATAAATTGCCAAAATCATTTGCAAGATCACTATTATAACGCTTAATGAATGATTCCATAGTAAAACTGGCATCTTGACCTAAAACCATTTCACGCATAAGATAATACCGAACTGGGTCAACTCCATATTCTTCAATCAAATCTAAAGGATCCACGACATTCCCTAAAGATTTACTCATTTTGGATTCTCCACTTAACCACCATCCATGTGCAAATATTGTTTTTGGCAGTGGAAGTTTTGAAGACATTAGCATTGTGGGCCAATAAACAGAATGAGTAGTAAGAATGTCTTTACCTATCAAATGACAATTAGCAGGCCAATACTTATTAAATTTTTCATTATTAGAATTATAACCAGGAGCTGTGATATAATTAATTAGAGCATCAAACCATACATATGTAACATAATTAGAATCGAATGGAAGTTCAATCCCCCAACTTAATCTAGATTTTGGTCTAGAAATACATAAGTCGGCCAAAGGCTGTTTTAAAAAGCCTAATACTTCATTTTTTCGATGATCAGGTTGTATGAATTTTGGATTTTTTTGAATGTATTCGATAAGAGGTTTCTGATAATTAGACATTTTGAAAAAATAATTTTTTTCTTTTAGTTTTTTGATATCTCGATAGTCACCCGATTCTGCTTCCTTTTCAGTTATAAAACGTTCTTCTGAAACAGAATATAGGCCTTCATATTCATCCTCGTAAATATCTCCAGCATCATATACTTTTTGAATAATATCTGTAACCACCATTTTATGCCGTTCTTCTGTCGTCCGGATAAAATCATCATATTGAATGTGAAGTTTTTCCCACAACTTTAAAAAACTAGGTGCCATATTATCACAATGATCTTTGGGTTGAACTTTAAGTTTTTCAGCAGCTTGTTGAACTTTTTGCCCGTGCTCATCTAAACCTGTAAGAAATAATACATCTTCACCTGAATTGCGATGAAATCGTGAAATTACATCTGCCAATATTGTCGTATATGCATGCCCAATATGCGGCTTATCATTAACATAATATATGGGAGTTGTTAGATAGAAGGTTTTCACAATACTGGCTCTAATTGTTTACCCTTTAATAAGGTTTGTATAGAGATAAGAAGATTAGTCAAAGTTAATGGTGTATAGAAATTGCGCGATAAAGATTCGATTGAATCTTCTAGTAATTTGTTGATTTCGATCAAATTAGCATTTGGATACTTTTCATTAAATTTACATAAAGATTGTTCTATGCTTTCAACTCCATTGATAGAACTACCTCCCATGCGAATTCGATAAGCATGATGAAACCAAAGTTGAAGCAGATAAATCTTGAATTTATATTGACTTGGATTTCGAAAGGCTAACATCGAAAGACTATTAATAAATTCTCGCCATCCAGTTACGTTTACCGTAATTAATTGTTTAGATATTTGTTCTAAATCTTCTAGAATATTCTGATCATTATTTTCCCCTAAATCAATTGCTAAATGCACATCGCAATTCGCTATCATTGCCATTTCCATAGCTCTCTGATTATTTATTCCTTTTTCTATAAGAATAGATTTTACATTATCTGGACTTAGATTTGGGAAATGTATATTTTGACAACGACTAATTACAGTAGAAAGTAAAGCATTTTTATTATCTGTAACTAAAATGAGAGTAGTATTTTCTGGAGGCTCTTCTAGTATTTTTAATAATGCATTTGCTGACTCACCTATACCTTCAGAAAGTAAGTGTGCATCGAAAATTAGAATTATCTTTTGACCCAAAGAATTAGTTTTTAAATGAATTGAACGTCTAAGATCTCGGATTGAGTTAATGGTTATTCGACGGGCCTTAGGAACACTTATTTTATAGAAGGGATCATTACTTTTTCTATCTAGTGACTCTGTTAAATATTCATAGTTTTCTTTTGTCAATGAATCTAGTGGGTCACTATCTTTATTTGCTTTCGGATTTACAGGCAATGGAACAATAATTTTTAGATTTGGGTGTTGAAGAACTCTAAATTTTTTACATGAAGAGCAGTTGTTACATATCCCATCTATTTTACCTTCACAGTTCAACAATTTAGCAAATTCTATTGCACCCCATTCTTTTGCACTACCTTTTTGCCCTGAAAAAGTGTAAGCTGAACCAACTCGATCATTCTTATTAATTTTTGATAATTTTTCCCATATTAATGGTTGTAAATCTGAAAAAATCATTTTCTTTTTAACCAATATTCTGGGTTTAATTTTTTGCCTTGCCCCCAAATCTCAAAGTGTAATTGTGATCCATTAATTGATCCTGAATCACCCATATATGCAATAACATCGCCACTCCTAACTTGACTATCTTCATTGGTTTCAACATTAGTTACATGGCTATAAACTGTATAGAATCCTCCACCATGGTCAATAATGATTGTAGTGCCAAATCCGCGAATAAAGGTTATAGTGGTTACGACACCACCTAATACTGAGCGAATCTGTGAGCCAGGTTTTCCTTTGATGTCAATTCCAGGGTTTTCAGTCGTAGTTTTTAATTTTGGATTCCATTGACGACCAAACTTTGTTACGACTCTTCCTTCTGCTGGCCATTGTAATTGCCCTTTTAATTTTGGGAACTCTTTTGATTTAAGAACCATTTGTTGCTTTCGAATTCTTTCCTCTCGTTCAGAGCGTGCAATATCTTCTTGAATTTTTTTTATAATATCTTCTAACTGTTTTACCCCTGCTTGTTTTTCCGTTAAATATACTTTCAAATCCTTTTGACTCTTCCGAATTTTGACCAGCTCACGTTGCTCTTTTTTCTTTTTACTTCGAACCGAAGTAAGTGTTTTTTCTCTGTCACGTTTTAACCGTCTTTTTTTACGAAGAACTGCTTCTAGCTCAAGTTTTTGTCTTCCAATTTGAATTAATAGAGATCGAATTGTATCGTGTGTTTTTTGATCTATTTCTGAAATTATTTTTAAATATTTGGTACGATAGATAGCTTGTCTCCAGGAAGTAGAACTTAATATTTTTTCTAAATTTGAAATTTGACCTTTTTTGTATATAGTTGATAAACGGCGTGCATATCGAGTTCTAAGTGTATCGAGCTCTTCTTCACTTTCTGCAATTTTTCTTTCTGATCTTGATATGTCTGCAATTAGAAGTTTTTCTTCTTTCTTAATTTCTTTAAGCAATTGTTGAAGTAATGAAATTTCTTCAGAAAGGTTACTTACTCTTCGAACAGAAGATTTTTCTTTACGGCCTTCAGATTGAATTCTTTTTTTTGTTGCATTAATCTCATCTTTTAAAGATTGTATAGCACTATTCTGAACTTCTAGCTCTTTTTGAGAATCTGGCTGAGAGCGCTGAGATAGAATTAATCCTTGAAAGGTTAATAAAAAAACGATTATTTGACGATACATGATACTTGAAAGTACTCCCTCATTTTAGGTTAGGTCAAATTCATTGTAAATTTGTCTTTACTTGAACCATTCCCTCTTCTATATCTATAATCTAAGATCCAAATCAAGGAGTATGTAGTGAAAAGCGCAAAATGGGAAAATATTTTTAAAGGATGGAATAGCTCTGAGAGTGAAACAGTTCACACTTTAAAACAAGTCCCTATTTTTAAAGAATTCAACCAAAAGGAATTCAACGAACTTGAGAAACTCATTCATCAAAGAAATTATAATAAAGGAGATTTTATTTTTAAAAATCGTGCCCCTGGAGAAGGAATGTATATTATTATGAGTGGTAGTGTGAAAATCACTATTGGCACAAGAGCTGGAAATGAAAATATATTAGCTGAATTATCTGAGGGAGATTTCTTTGGTGAATTAGCTTTATTCGATGATGAACCTCGATCCGCAAATGCTATTGCTACTCAAGATTCAGGATTACTTGGCTTCTTTACTCAGGACCTTATGACCTTACAAGGCCGAAATCCGGTTCTTGGACAAAAAATATTGTTTAATTTAGGTGGAGTACTTGGAGAAAGACTCAGAGGGACTAATTCACTACTTATAGAATCTCAAAAAAAATAATTATGGATCAAACAACTAATTACTTTCAGCTAATTTATAGAGTTATCATCTCTTTAATTGGCGTATGGTTTTTATCCATTATTTGGCCATTTATATCAGATGTGATACTTATGCTCATTTTTGCTTTTCTATTTACCACGGTTCTCCTTTCTTCTGTTGATGCGCTTGAACGAAAAATTGGAAGCAGAGCATTCTCAGTGCTAGCTGTCGTTGTCCTCCTCCTGGTGGTATTTGGTACATTTATTGGCAGTTTTATTTCACAGATGTCTCAACAAGCTAAAGATTTTTCAAACCGAATAGATAAAGAAACATTAACAGCTGAGTTTACAAAGCTAGGTGATCAGTTAACTGAAGCTCTACCAAATTTTATGAAAGATATGAATTCATCTAGTGGGGACCTCGCGGGAAGATTAAGTGAAATAGTAAATACTACAATAGGTTCTTTAGCTTCAATGGCCGGAGCAATCGGGAATTTTATGTTCATTGCAACTATGGTTTTTATTTTCACTATTATACTATTGGCTGAATATCATGGCTTTCGCAAATCACTGGTGAACATCATACCCAATAAATACTTTGAAGTTAGTTTAAAACTGATTTACAATATTGAAAAGTCAGTATCTAGTTATCTTAGAGGGCAATTTCTGTCAGCCCTAAGCGTGGCAGCTATGTCAATTACCGGCTTGCTTATGCTCAACTTATTTGGAGCAAATCTGACATTAATAATATTTATAGGAATAATTGCTGGCCTAGCAAACCTAATTCCTCTTGTTGGTCCATTTGTTGGAATGGTTCCAGCTATACTCATAGCTTTTATGAATAATATCGGAAATGATGCAGCTACTGCTCATATGCTTTTTGGAGTTATGCCATCTCCATTTTTTATTTTGGACATAATTCTTATGTTTTTGGTAGTACAACAAATTGAAGGAAACTTGATTACACCAGCACTTGTTGGAAAAAGCGTGGGATTACACCCTATGCTTGTGATGATTTCTTTACTAATTGGAGGGACAATCCTTGGCCCCTTGGGGATGTTATTTGCAGTTCCAGCAACCGGTGTATTAAAAGTAATTCTTAAAGAAATTACTTTTGTTAAAAAAAACGCACATTTATTATAACAAAATTATTGTTCTTCAATACGAAATAATTTGTAATTAGTAAATGTTAGTAAAACCTCTTTCCCATTTTGATATCTGTATATCCACAGTTGATTGGCAGAATTTCCATCGTTAGATATAATTTCTGATGGAGC
>CAYRYZ010000008.1:35716-52398 GCA_964428745.1 uncultured bacterium
GCTCGGTTATGAAGTCCTATCTTATAGAGTTGCTCACCTTTATTCATTAAATTGGTTATTTTAAATCTTTTAATATGATCTCTAACCCCTGGATACCAACCTGATACCATAGTTACATGAGCTATTGCTGTATCGCCAGCACCATCATTTAACCATTTTTCTGCTCTTTCAACTTCATTATAAGCAATTTCTCTTAATCTTTCCTCAATTACGCCCGTGAGGAGAGTATCTGCCAAAGATTTAGCACGAATATATTTTTCAACGGCCTTAGGGATCATTCCCCTTTTATCAAAGCTCATACCTTCTCTCATTAATTGGTATGGTATTCTACGCTCACTTTCTACAGCTAATTTTTTTGCCCTAGCTATATTCGCATGGTTAGGGTTTTCATCTACAAATTCTTCTAAAAAGCGTTTAGATGTAATATAATCACCTGTGTAATAATACATTTTTCCTGTATCCCCTTTAGTCTTTCTTCCTCCAAAAAAAACTGAAGCGGTTGCATAAATACCTGCTGTTTGAATTGTAAAAGCATTAATTGGGGTTATATCCTTGGAATCTTTGATTTTTTTGATTGCCGTATGACTATATTTAAAATCTACACCTACTGCAAAGCGATTGGTCATTCCTGTATCTACAATATATCTAGCGCCAAGAGTAAATGATTGAGATGGCCCATAACCAGATAAATTATTTTGTTTTTTATAGAACTGTGAGAAAGCAAACCCATAAGTATATCTATAAGTTGAATACCAACTTTCAAACCATTGTAAGATTAAAGATTGACTCCAACTCAATTCTATCATTGATCCGTTAAATTTTTCACCTAATTTCCACGATTCTTGAGAAACATTCCATTCCTCTGGTATTGCTGATGGGAATAATAATGATGAATATCTAAAGTTTAAACCTGTATGCATATCCAACCAACTATTGCCAAACCAATAGTATGCAAGATTAGTTTTTAAGATGTCTAAATCTAATTGATGCCCTAACCTTGATGAAAACTTTCCCCCATCAAATTCTTTCACTTCAGATTCATATGACATCCAATTACTTTTGAGACCACCTAACCCTAAAAAATTGGTGCCAGCATTATAACTAAAGCCATATCGCATTTCTAGAGGAATAAAGTTTATTGGATTATGAAATTCTCTTCGTCGAAAAATCCGGTCGAAAATATAACCACTACCAAATCTTTTTAGAGCTTTATCTTCAATTGAAAACACTTTAAAAATAAGTGATTCAGATGTATCCTGCGCTACTTGGTTTAATTCACCCTTTATTATACTAGATAGAATAATGATGATTGAAATTGTTTTTACTATCACAACCTGTCAAAATAGGTGAATTTCATTACTTGTAGCAAGGCGTCCATAAATGAAAGATACTATCAATCATTAAAGGATTCTCTTTAATTTCCATATAATTAATTAATTATCAAATAATTATCAATGACTCTAGTATAAGCTTAATTGTGAATTATCTAAAAAATATAAACCATATAGTTATTTTTATTGTAATGTTTGCTTTTGCTCAAGGACAAGCATTTTCAATTGCACGAATTCATTATAGTGGAGGGGGTGATTGGTATAGTGACCCAAGTAGCTTACCAAATTTAATTAACTATGTAGAGAAAAATACTTCAATTATAATTGAGCCTAATGAATATCAATTAAAGTTGACAAACCCAGATCTAAATAATCACTCATTCCTTTATTTAACTGGTCATGGAAACATAAGGTTTGCCGATGATGAAATAATTATTCTTAGAGATTATCTTTTTAATGGTGGTTTTCTTCATGCAGATGATAACTTTGGAATGGATGAATCTTTTCGACGTGAGATGAAAAGAATATTCCCATCAAAAGAATGGGTAGAGTTACCTCATAATCATGAGATATTTAATAATTATTACAATTTCCCAGATGGACTGCCTAAAATTCATGAGCATGATGGGAAACCAGCTCAAGGGCTAGGACTATTTGAACAAAGCCGATTGATTGTATTTTATAGTTATGAGTCAGATTTGGGCGATGGGTGGGAGGATGAAGCTGTCCATAATAATCCAACAGAAATTAGACAATTAGCTCTAAAAATGGGCGTAAACATTATTTGGTTTGCTTTAACACAATAAAATGAAATCAATTACAGAAAATTTATATATAATACGCCGGAAGGCAATTATAGCAGATTTAAAAATTATCGGCTGGAAAATTTATACGATATCTTTAGTCTTCTTTTTATTCGCTCTTATACTAGAAAATATTTTTTATTTATCTGTAGAAACTCGAGTTATCACTTTGGGGATTTTCTGTACTATTGGATTAATCTTATTAATTTGGCTTTTTGTCATCTTATTTATGACATATAATAACTCATTTAAAAGATACAACTTATTCAATCTGGCAAAAAAGGTTGGGTCCATCGCCTTTTCAAAAAAGGATACATTAATTAATGCCTTCCAAGTAGAACTTTCAAAGACCCACACATATTCAAGAGCACTTCGTGAGCAATTTATTTCAAGAACAATTAATGAATTAAATAAAACTAGTTATAAAAAATATTTTCCATTAATAAAAATATATAAATGGAAAAAAATAACATTCATTTCTTTATTATTTTCAGGGGTTATTATTTTAAGCTCATGGGATCACTCTACTGCAGCCATTTACAGATGGACTCATGCAAGTACTGAATTTATTCCACCCAAACCATTTAATATTGATTCCAAAACCGGACATTTAAATGTGCTTGGAGGTGAGGACGTATATGTATCATTTGAAATAAATGGATCAGAAATCCCTGATTCCCTTTTTATCGAGTTTACCCCATTGATATTCGATGCGAATACTGATTCTACAATTATAAAATCTGCTCTAGTTGTTGATAATCAGTTCAGTATCAGGTTAAATGAGGTGTTTCAAAATTATCAGTACCGCTCCTTTTATAAATCTACCGGATTTTGGCAGCCTTGGGATGAAATATCATCTAAAAAATATTCGATATCTGTAACAGATAGACCATCAATGACTGATTTCACATTAAAAATTATTTCACCAAGCTATACCAAATTGCCAACTAAAACTCAAAAAGCAAATCAAGCTGAGATTCAAGCAGTTCTTGGCTCAAAAATTGAAGTTAATTTGAAATCTAATCAAATATTAGCAAAAGCAGATATATTATTAGGTAAGACAAAAGAGAGCATGAATACAAATGGAAAAGATGCAGATTATTTATTCTCAGTTGTAAATGATCAAGAATTTTCAATTCATTTGATTGATGAACGTGGAATAACTAATCGAAATCCCATTCCATTCCGTATAAAAATGGTTAATGATATTCTACCAGAAATAAGCATCATAAAACCACCTCCTATCATTGAATTAGGAGGAGATCAATCAATCCCCATAACGATAATAATAAATGATGATTTCGGTTTTTCTAATCTACAGCTTGCATATGAGATTCAACGACCAAGTTATATTAATGTGGAGCCTTTTATTTCAATGTTTAATATTCCTATAAATGATCCTCATAAGTCACAACAAGAACTCAAAACAACTTGGGATCTAAAGCCTCTTGGCTTGATGCCTGAAGATGAAATACACTTTCATTTTGAATTATATGATAATGATGTGATATCTGGCCCTAAAAAAACCATTTCCAGCACATTCATTGCACGATTACCATCACTCAAAGATCTATTTCACACATTTAACAAAAAAGAAAATGATATTGAAGATCTAGTAGAAATAAAATTAAGTGATATTCAAAAATTACAAAGGCAATTGAATAAAGCTAAGCTTGACCTCTTAAAAACAGATAAGCCAGAATGGAAAGATCAAAAACATATAAATGAGACCATTAAAACACTTGAAAATCAATTAAATGATTTTCAATCTCTAAAAAAGCAGATAAATCAATTAAACAATTCTGGGGAAAAACACCAATTATTTTCTGATGATTTAATGAAAAAGTTCAAAGATCTTCAACAACTAATTGAAGAAATTTTTACCCCAGAAATGTTAAAAAATATGGACTGGTTGAATGAAGCATTATCCAAACTAGATACGAAGGAAATTCTTAGCGCTTTAGATAATCTTGCAAAAAATCTTGGTGAAGTCGAAAATGAATTAGATCGATTCTTGGATATTTTTAAAAGAGTAAAGGCTGAACAACAAATTGATGAGCTCAGAAAACGAATGAAATCTATTATTAAAAATCAAGATAATATTGATCGTCAAATTCGTACTACAAGTACTCAAACTGATCCATCAAAATTTAATAGGCTGGCTCAAGAAGAAAAAATGATTGATAAAGAATTAAATGATATTCGGAGTACATTAAATATTGCGGCAAAAGATGTTAAAGATTATAGTCGGAGAACAGCTCAAAATTTAGAGAATCTCTCAGATTCTGATATTGCTGAATCAACTGATGATCTCATTAGTCAAGTGATAGAAGATCTTGATGATAATAATCCATATGACGCTATGGAAAATAGCTATGCTGGGTTAATGTCAATGGAATCACTTGGGACTAATTTAGATGATATATTATCTGATTTTCAAAAAGAGACGACTCAAGATATGTCTCAAAAGTTTCGTACTATATTGAGAGATATTATTTCTTTATCAAAAGCGCAAGAATCTCTTAAAAATGATACAGAAGAAACATCACGGAATTCTCCTAGATTAGCAAACCTAGCAAATAATCAACAAATCATCCAAAATCAACTAAAACAAACAATGAAAAATACTATTTCATTATCTAAGGAAACATTTTTGGTTTCTCCAGCAATGGGTAGAAAACTAGGAAAAGCTAATGCTCAAATGGAAGCATCTAAAGGCAAATTAGCTGAACGCAATGGAAACGGGTCATTAGGGAATCAAGGCGAAGCTATGTTAGCACTTAATGAAGGTGCACAAACCATTATTCAAACGATTAAACAAATGCAAGACAGTGGATCTGCCAGTGGATATAATGAATTTTTAAAACAAATGGAACAGATGGCTAATCAGCAAGGAGGACTCAATCAACAAGGATCACAATTAGCGCTTGGTCAATTAGCAGCTTCAATGCAGAAATCATTAATTGAGCAAATGTTATTTAAACAGCAAGGTATTAGAAATTCACTTAAACAAATGATGGAAAAAATGAGAGAAGAAGGCCACCAAGGACTTGGAGATCTTAGCGGTATTTCAAATGAAATGGATCAAGTAATTAATGATCTTAAACGGAAAAAATTTGATCGTGAAACCTCTAATCGCCAGCAACGAATTTTATCACGTATGCTTGATAGTCAAAAGTCTTTAACTCAGCGAGGATTTGAAGATGAACGTAAATCACAAACTGCTGAACAAATAATTTTAGGAGGGCCAATGGGTCTTCCTGAGGATCTAGGACAACGACAATCTTTAATTATGGAAGCAATGGATATCGCCTTAAAGTCTGGATACAACAATGACTATCAAAAAATGATTCGAAGATACTTTAATGCGTTAAATGAGCTTGAAACGATCATAAAACCTTCTATGAACAGATCAGAAGAGGTCGAAAACAAGTGAAAATACTTATATATATTATAGCTATTTCAGCATCGATAGGACAGATAAAAGTCATTCCACAAGGCAAAACCGCTTTTACTCAAGCCATGGCTATGGAACGAGCGGGTAATATATCTGAGGCAAAATTAATTTACGCAAAGATTCTTGAAGACAATCCTAAACATCAACCTTCTTTTTTTCAAATAAGAAGTATTTTCACTCGAGAAGGAGATTATGATTCTGCAATACTATTAGTGAAAAGCTGGCTTAAGAATAACCCAAATGATTTACAATCTATCCTAATATTAGGTGAGTATTACTTCAGAGATCAACAAAAAGATAAAGCCTTGGAAATTTGGGCAGAATTCCATCAAACAAAGTTAGATAATAAAACAACCTATAGATTATTGTTTCATACCTACGCACGATTCGGTCAAGTCGTAGCAATGGAAAAACTTGCACAAGAAGGAAGAAAAGTTTTTAGTGAACCACATTTATTTGCAATTGATCTTGCTAATTACTACCAATCTAGACAAACCTATAATCGCTCACTAAGAGAGTACATGATACTAATCGAGCACCAAAAACAATATTTACAGTATATAACTGATAGAATATTAGTAATGAGTGACGATGACAAAACCCATATATTAATTGATTCAACACTTAGAATGCATGCAATAGGAAAACCAACTATTAGAAAAATATTAGCTGATTTTTATTATAAAACTGGACAGTTTAATAATGCATTAGAACAACATAAAATCATTGGTATATCTAAACCAGAAGATATAAAAAGATGGATGAACTTTGCCGAAAATTTACAGAAAGAAGATAATTATAATTTATCAATAAACGCTTATCATCATTTACTTCAAGAATTGGGGGATTCTAATCCGTCAATTATAGGTAAAGCGTTACTAGGTTTAGGGCAAGGATACGAAAACCAAATTATTCAAAATCAAATAAAATTAGAATTTGTCAACTGGTTTCCTAAGAATGAGTTTTTTAATTATAAACTTATTAAATCGCCAGATATTAAAAATGATTTATTAGCTAATACTGTTGAGCATTATCAATCAATCTTAGCACTACTCCCTCCTTCAAATACTACAGCCACGGCCCACTACAGATTAGGTGAGATACAATCAATAATAATTCGTGACTATGAAGGCTCACTTATATCATATAAGGCTGCATTAGAAGCAAAACCTAATTTTGAGCTTAAAAGTGTAATTCACCAAAAGATCGGTGAGTTATATATATTAAGTGGGGAATATGAATTAGCAACAAAATATTTTATACCAAAAAACCATAGTTCTATTGATAATAAAACCATTCATTATATCAATAGCCTATTGTATAGTAAAGATATTGACACACCTTCAGTATTATTTGATTCAGTTGCATTAACACTAGAGCCAAATCATCATTATTTTAATGATCTTTTAGAAATGCATGATTTAATTGTCAATTATTATAGTGATGGAACACGGGAGGATAAAGAAGCCTTTAAATTATTTTTTGGTGCTGAAGGGCTAATTAGACAACACAAGATACCCGAAGCAATTTCGTCTCTTAATAATATAAGTAAAAGATATCCGGATGCTTTAATAACACCATTGTCGACACTAAGGCTAGCTATTTTATTAGTTGAGTTCAATGAATATGAAAAAGCACTTAGTGTTGCATTATCTATAGATGATCCTACCTTAAAAGATAAAGGATTGGCGCTAGCAGGTGAAATTGAAGAAAGATTTCTAGGTAATACAGAAAATGCATTAAAACACTATTACCGTATTTTATCAGAATGTGAATCATCATTGCTTATTGAACCTATACGCCTTAACATAAGAAAATTATCTAAACGAAATGAGAGTTAAATGAAGTTCTCTCTTATCTTTTTACTAGTTTTACAATTAGGGATTTCTCAAAAGATCTTAATCCCTATGGATGAATCCCAAAAAAATCATTTGAAAGCATATGGAGCAGCTTTTTGGACGCTCCAGCAAGAAATTAATGTGGAGTGGATACTAAATTATAGAGGTGGCTCATTTATGATTGATAGTTATCCGGAAGTTGAAAAAGAATGCCGTGTTCGTGGAATATCATATCAAATTATTGGTGCGGAAAAGACTTTGGTAATATATAATGAAGTAGAAGTAAACAATATGGATGTCATACTTCTAGAAAATGTACCAAAAATTGCAATTTATTCACCTCCAAATAAACAACCTTGGGATGATGCTGTTACTTTGGCTCTAAGTTATGCAGAAGTCCCTTACGAGACTCTTTGGGATGAAGAAGTATTTAATGGATCATTAGCGGAATATGATTGGCTTCATTTACACCATGAAGATTTCACCGGACAATATGGAAAATTTTATCGTAACTATCATACCTCTGATTGGTATATAGATCAACAGAAACAGTTTGAAGCTATGGCACAAAAGTTAGGTTTTTCTTCTGTACATAGCCAAAAAAAAGCCTTAGCTCAAATAATTAAAAACTATGTTGCCAATGGAGGCTTTCTATTCGCGATGTGTTCTGCAACTGACTCTTTTGATATTGCATTATCTATTATGAATGTAGATGCGGCTCATTCAGTATTTGATGGGTCAGGCATTGATAAAAATTTATATGAAGAAATTGATTATAATAATTCATTAGCCTTTACAGATTTTAAGATCATAACCGATCCAATGATATATGAATACTCAGATATTGATTATCCACAAAGCAATAATGTCGTTGTTAGGGGTGCTGATGCAGATTATTTTTCTTTATTTGAATTTTCTGCTAAATATGATCCAATACCAACAATGCTAACACAAAATCACGTACCAGTTATAAAAGGATTTATGGGTCAGACTACGGGATTTGATAGAGAAAGAATTAAAAAACATGTATTAATAATGGGAGAAGATCGCACAACTCCTCAAGTAAAATATATCCATGGCAATCATGGGCAAGGTACTTTTACTTTTTTGGGAGGTCATGACCCTGAAGACTATCAACATTTTGTTGGAGACCCTCAAACTGATCTGTCGCTTCATCAAAATTCTCCGGGCTACAGACTTATATTAAATAACATCCTCTTTCCTGCGGCAAGAAAGAAAGAACGTAAAACATAGATAAAAGAATTTGTGGGTTCAAAAAGAAATTTTATTACAGCCTAGGCCAAGAGGATTTCACCTTATTACAGATGAAGTCATTAATAACATTCCTGAGTTAATTGATATTTCTATTGGATCATTATCCATTTTCATCAAACATACATCAGCATCATTAACTATCAATGAAGATGCGGACCCTACGGTGCGAATAGACTTTGAATCCCATTTCAATGAAACTGTTCCTGAGAATGCCCCTTATTACAGACATACGATAGAAGGCTCCGATGATATGCCCGCCCATTTGAAATCATCTATTCTAGGATCTTCAATTACTATCCCCATAAGTGATGGAAAACTCAACCTTGGCACCTGGCAAGGGATTTACTTATGTGAGCATCGAAATAAAAAACCAACAAGAAAAATTGTAATGACGATTAATGGACAATGAACATTAATTATTTTGATGTAGCTGCTTATGTCTTCTAAGCATACAATCATTCATTACGAATAATAATCCATCTGTTTGTGCTATTGCAGAAGCTTCTTCACTAATAACGCCATCTTGAAGCCATAGTGCTTTTGCACCAATGCTGACAGCTTCTTTAGCTATTGAAGCAGCAAATTCTGAACGCCGAAAAATATTAACAATATCTACTTGAACGGGTATATCTAAAAGACTGGAATAGCATTTTTTATTTTGTATTATTTCATGACCAGGGTTGACAGGTATTATTTTATATCCCTGATTTTTCATATACATCGCAACATAATTACTTGGTCGATGTTGTTTTGGGCTCATTCCTACAACAGCTATATTTTTCAATGAGAAAATTTTATCTATCATATCAATATCACCCATTATATGACTGAATAGTTAATACCAAAACTACTGATTTAATATTCGATTGATTTCCTGTTCAGCTAATAATGACATTACTTTATATCCCTCTTTGTTAGGGTGCACACCATCAGAGCCATATTCATCTATTAGTGCATTACTTTCATCTACCATTAAAGAATAATAATCAAGATAAACCATCCCATTAGCCAAAGCATATGATCTTAAAATTTGATTGACATTCAAAATTTTTGGTGGTGGATTCATTCCTGGATTCCACGGGAAATCTTTTGCAGGTAAAATTGAGCAAATAATAACTTTAATCTTGTTACTTTTTGCCAACTGAGCCATAGATATTATATTGTTAGTAATCATTGTAACATTTGAAGGCCCTGTGTTTCCTGCAATATCATTAATGCCTGCCAAAATCAAGACTAGTTTTGGCTTAAGATCAATCACATCTTGTCGAAACCTAATTAACATCTGAGGTGTCGTTTGTCCACTAATACCTCTATTAATATATGATTTACTTTCAAAAAACTCAGGTTGAAGCGTAGGCCATCCTTCAGTTATTGAATTCCCCATAAATACAACTCGCTTTTCACTCTTTGAAGGAGAGCCTAGTTTTAAGTTTTTTGATCTATAATATTTTAAATTAGGCCAATCCTGTTCAACTAATTTTTTTTCGGAGGAACAAGCCACTAATGATAAAAAAATTAATATGGTTGTGATAATTCGCATTTGTATTCCTTCTAATAATTATTCATTATGTTTTGCTTCATTCCACAAGTAATCCATTTCTTCAAGACTAGCTTCATCTAATTTCTTTCCTTTAGCTTTAATCCCCTCTTCAACCTTCTTAAAACGTCGAATAAATTTTTGATTTGTTTTCCTCAAAGCATCTTCTGATGAGATAGTTAAATATCTCGATAAATTTACTATAGCAAATAATAAATCACCGATTTCTTCCTCAATATGTTGATTATTCCCACTGGCTTCTGCTTCCTTTAACTCTAAGATTTCTTCATTAACTTTCCCCCAAACTTGTTCAATTTTTTCCCAATCAAATCCTGCATAACTTGCTTTTTGTTGGAGCCTTTGCGCGCGAATTAATGACGGTAAACTATTTGGAACTCCATCCAATCTTGACTCTCTTCCCTTCTCTTTATGTTTTGCTGCTTCCCAATTTTGCTTGGCATGAAAAGCAGCTTCAGCTTTAGCGTCTCCAAAAACATGAGGATGACGGTTTATTAATTTTTTATTAATATTATTTAACGAATCTATTATTTTAAAATTTTTTTCATCCTCAGCTATAGAAGCTTGAAATACTATATGTAATAAAATATCTCCTAATTCCTCTTTAACTAAATCCCAGTCACCATCATCGACACTTTCAATAACTTCATAAACCTCTTCAATAAAATAAGGTATAAGTGTATGGTTTGTTTGTTCGCGATCCCATGGACAACCATCTGGTGCACGAAGTCTAGAAACGATATTAACTAATTCTTCAAATTGATTTCCTATTTCACCCATATAATTTTTCCCAATTTACTTGTTCCAAATATGAATCTTCTTTGTTTTTCATTTCTAATTCATTTTTTTTTGTATCATCCTTATAACCTAATAAATGGAGACTACCATGAATAATAAGCCTTCCTAATTCTCTTTGGAAAGATTGATCATATTTTTTTGCATTTTCTTTTGCACGTGGCAAACTTATATATATTTCTCCTTCTACATTATTTTCATCGTAATCATTGAGTCTAAAAGCAATTACATCTGTATAATGATCTAAATCAAAGAATTTTTTTTTCAAATCACTTAATAAATTATCATTCCCAAAAATTAATGATAAATCTGCATGGGAAATACCTTCACAATCCATTACATGTGAAATTAAAGAACAAACCTTTGAATCTTTTGGTCCATCTAGTTGAGGATCTAATGCAACATTAATATTAATCATTTTCTAGGATGATTTTATGTTTGTTTTACCTTCGTCTGGATACTCAATCCTAATATGATATATACCTCTTAGGACCGGTAATAATCCAGTGGTCCCATCAACATTGCCTTTTATTTTTGTCAATTCATCCATTGTAAGAGGGCATTCAGATAATTGACCTGCTGAAATTCTAAGCTCAAATATTTTATCTATCATTTCTTCAATTTTAATTATATCTGGTTCCTTAATAGATCTAACCGCTGCTTCCACAGCTTCGCAGATCATTAATATACCTGTTTCTTTTGTATTGGGTTTTGGCCCAGGATATTGAAACTGCTCTTCATTTATTTTATCCCCATCTTCAATAGCTTTTCTGTAAAAATATTCTACCCGGGTCGTCCCATGATGCATTGGAATAAAATCACTAACTATTTTTGGCAATCCATAATCATTCGCAAGATTTATACCTTCAACAACATGACTCTTTATTATTTTTGCACTCATAACTGAAGTAAGACTATCATGCTTATTTTCTCCTGAATATTGATTCTCAATAAAATATTCAGGTCTATTCATTTTCCCTAGGTCATGATAATAGGCTCCAACTCTACAAAGTAAAGAGTTTGCACCTATCGCATCAGCACAAGCCTCTGCCAGATTCCCAACAACAATACTATGATTAAATGTACCATTAGCTTCATGTTGGAGTCGTTTTAATAATGGATTTTGAAAATCTAATAATTCAATCAAAGTCAAGTTCGTAGTAATACCAAAGGAAACTTCTAATATTCCAATTAGTCCATAGGTTACAATAGGAGATAATACTGCTATGAATGTCAAATTAATCATATCAAAACCCATCATTGACCAATCATGCCCTTTAAATAATCCTTGGCCAAGGACTACAAGTCCACTACTAGCTATTAAGGCAAATATCGCAGAAAACAATTGACTCCGTCTTCGAAGTTTACGTACAGCAAATATGCCTACTGATGCTGTAAATAATGATGTAACCATAAATTCGACATTGTTACCAATTAGAATCCCGAGGAGAAGAATAACTGATGTAATTCCCATATACCCAATTCTTGCATCAAACATAATAGTTAATACCATAGCAGCAACAGTCGTAGGAATAAGATACTCTGACAATGCTAACCGGGAACCAAATAAATATCCAAGACCAACCTCAATAGTAAAAATTAATGCAATTAGGAGCACCATCCTCCAATCTTCAAATATTTGATTACGATATGTTAGTAAAAAAGTAAAAAAGAATGATACTATAATACCAATTACAAGGATACGTCCCATATATGCTAGTAAGAGTTCAAAGTTTTCCCCTTCTATGGATTTTTTATTTAAGGCAACAGAAAGAGATGATAATTTTTGAAGCTCGTCATTTGTGATTCTTGTATTTGCATCAACAATTCGCTCATTTTTTAAAATAATCCCTTTATTTCGAGGAACTCTATCCTCACGTGCGCGCTGTCTCCTTTCGGTTGTTTCACGATCAAAGATTATATTTGGTTTCATGAACTCTACGACTAAAGAAGACCCAAGATCTCTCCTAATATCGACTATATTAGGAAACCTATTAGTAACATCAAGCCTAGCCTTCGTCCAAGCTTCTTGAATATCATTATAAGATGAAGGCACTGTGAGTTCTGGCGCCTCTTCCCGTTGAGTATTGACCGCCACTTCATTACTTAAAATTTCAGATAAACTAATGTCATAAATTCCTTCAGCCCACCTATTACGAGCTATCTGAGTTATCTCCTCTTTGAAGGAATCTAGATCAATACGTGCTGGATCATTTGGAGAGGTTTCAAAAATACTTTTCCATTTATCATTTTCAGCTGCAAAAGAAAATTCATTTAATATTCTAGTATTCAAAATGCTCAAATCAACACTATCAGATTGAACTCCTACTCTCGCTATATTGTATTGATCAGAAAATCGATTTCTATATAGTTCGTTCCTTGATTCTTTTAACTTATTAGTAGCTGATTGTATTAGTTTGATTAATTCAAAATAATCATTTAATGCATTTATTTGACTATTAACTACATCTTGCGAACGTATGAATAAATAAGGCTCTGATTTAATAGCTTCATTTAAATCTTCTCTTAATTTTTCTTCAGTTTTTAGAATTGGAAAATTAAATGGAGCTACGACCTCTTCTCTTGCTATATCATTAATTTGATAAGAATAGAGCAAAGTTTTACCTCTTGGGAAAAATAAAGATAAAATAAGAACCATTGATAATAAAATAGTGATTTGTCGCCAATAATATTTAACTGTGGTAATAAATTTTTTAATTTTTGAGGGTTTGTTTGGTATACGAATCATAATTATTGATTTTTATTAATTGTCAATGCTATACACATTACCATCTAATAGCAGCCGAAGCCCATGTATATCCTGCACCAAAGGCTGCTAAAATGATATTTTCACCTCTTTCTATTCGCCCCTCTTCAGAAGCTTCGGTTAATGCTATTGGGATTGAGGCCGCAGTTGTATTTCCATATTTGTGAATATTACTATAAACAATATTCATATCAACGCCCATTTTTTTTGCAACAGCTTCACTTATTCGATAATTAGCTTGATGTGGAATAATTAGCTTGATATCATCTATTGATAAATCATTATATCTTAGTGCCTCATTAATTACTTCGGGAAATCTTTTTACTGCATTTCGAAATACTTCACGACCATTCATTTTTGGAGTGAAGCGTTCTGAATCGAAGACTTGACCTTTAAACCAACTCCCTGAACTAGTCCCAGGTGCTTCCATCCAAAGGTTCCTCATATCTTTTCCCTCACAGTGCAGATGAGTAGATAATATTTGACTATTATCATTGCTTCGTTGAACGATAGCTGCTCCAGCGCCATCTCCAAACAAAACTGCTATATCACGTCCCTTAGTAGTTTTATCAATTAATTTAGTTTGAGTTTCAGCCCCAACGACCAATATTGTCTGCGCCATTCCTGTCTTAATAAACTGATCTGCTATAGATAAACTATATATAAAAGCAGAGCATGCTGCTTTTATATCAAAAGCTCCAACAGTTTTAAGACCTAATTTATCTTGAAGTTGTGCACTAACCCCTGGGAAAAAATAATCAGAGGAAAGTGTCCCAAGTATAATCATATCAATTTCATCATGATCTATACCCGCTTTTGAAATAGCATTAGAAGAGGCTTTAAGTGCTAAATCAAAAGTAGTAATATCTTCTGTAGCCCATCTTCTTTCTTTTATACCAGATCGGCTTTGGATCCATTCATCCGATGTCTCCATTAATTCTGCCAAATCATTATTATTAATAATTTGATCGGGGACATGAAATCCCATACCTATTATTTTACTAGTATACATTTTACTCATAGTAATTCTTAATCATAGAGTCAATCTATAAGCCGAGTTCTGTTATTGATAATCATTCATCTGGTTTATTTATTGCTAAATAAATCCTGCAACCAACCCTCTCCTCAAATGATGCGGACAACATCTTGGAGTATACTTGATCTTGCACTAGATGGGGTTTACAAGCTCCTTACTTTTCAGAAAGGACTGGTGGTCTCTTACACCTCCATTTCACCCTTACTTCATAAAATGAAGCGGTATCTTTTCTGTTGCACTTTCCATACTAGATAATGTAGCTCCTCCTGTTAGGAGGCATCCTGTCCTGCAGTGCTCGGACTTTCCTCTCTTAGTGGCGCAAGCTGCGGACTAAAAGTAATTACCCGATTGACTCTATTTTAAATCAGCGTTATAAATTACAAAATATTTTATATATGACTACTCTGAATCCCAGTATAAAAAACGACTGCAACTATCACACGTGTGAATGTTTTTAGCAGCGCGAACTTCAGAAACAATTTGTGGTGGAACAAATGCTCCACATCCTCCACAGGCAGACCCAGTAATTGAAACTACTGATAACCCATCGCGAGCATTATTAATGCGAGTATATTGAGAGAGAGTTGATTCATTTATACTAACTATATGATTTTTTCTATCAGATTCTAACTTTAATTTTTGTTCTGAAGACTCATTCATTAAAACTTCTAATTTTGTACGTCTATCAACTAAATTTTTACTAAGTAAATCAAGATTTTCTTCTTCAGATTGAATTCTATCTTCAAGTTGTTCCTTTTCATCAGTATTTTCTAATGTTTTAGTTTCTATCTCATCTAATTCACCTTTAAGGTGATCTATTTCGAGCTGGAGAGCATCATATTGTTTGTTACTTGTAACAAGAAATAGTTGGTCTTTATGCTTGTTAATTTTAACGTTTATATCTTTCATTAATCCTTCAGATTTATTTAATTCAAGATCTAATTCTTTTAGACGTATTTTGCCATCTTCAACAGATTGAATTAATGCTGATTCTTCATCTTTTAATTCTTCCACTTTTTTTGGTAAATCACCTAATAATTCAGCAATATCTTTCAATTGTGAATCAATATGTTGAAGTGTAATTATTTGATTAATACTATCCATTTAGATTGAAATCCTTTTATAAAAAAAAATGCATCACTAAGGATGCATTTTTTAAATTTGAAGTTGTTTGGAAAATATTCAATTCCGGAGTGAAACTCCATTTTGAATTTAATTTTTTGTTTTTTCCTTACCATAGAGCAAACAATTTAATCTATTTATATTGTTATTAGTAGTCATAATGATTCAATATAATTTCCATATACTTTTCGCCTACTCTATTAATTGAAAAATTTTCTTTGATTCTAGAGATTCCATTTTCCGACAATTGATTATATAATTTTTCATCATTAAATAATTCATATATTGCTTCAGCAGTCTTTGTAGGATTATTTGGTTCTATTAATAAACCATTTTCTCTATTTGTAATAGCATCAGAAATACCTCCAGCATTAGAACCAATTACTGGCTTACCGCATGCATTCGACTCTAAAAATGTTATTCCAAAACCTTCTGAATCTCCTTCTTCATCTGTTTTATTACTGTTCATGATGTAGATATCGCAGGCATTGTATAAATCATTTTTATTGTCTTCCTCTACATAACCTAAAAATAATACATGTCTATCGAGTTTTAGCTTTGAAACAAGTTGTTTTAAATCTCCTGCATATTTTTCTTCTCCGGATCCAGCTATTACATATTTAATATCAGGGATTTTATCAATGATTAGTGAAATTGCATTAATGACTGTTTCATGGCCTTTTCGTTTTACTAAACGAGATAG
>CAYRYZ010000009.1:0-17404 GCA_964428745.1 uncultured bacterium
ATTAGCAAAGTGTTACCGTAATGGATCACGATTGAGGCCGATGGTCAGTTTAGTTGAAGTTGTTCTACGTAAGAGCTCTATTGAGCTGTCACTGTACCTTGGCCCAATGAATTGATCTGAATCGCAATATCATCGGGGTCAACAAACTCTGATTCGGCCGTGAATTCAAGCGAGGATGTCGCGGTCATCTTTGTATTAAAGATCACCGTAGCCACAGTACCTGTGCCATCTTTTGTACCTCCATCACCTAAGTAGAAGTAATAGATGTCTAATGTATCGATAGCCGTACTGGGGTTAGCCGGTACGGTAAAGAACATTGGGCTCTGGTTAACATCATCGAAAAAATCTCCGGGGCTAACGTTAGTCACACCTAACCGCACACTGTTAAAGGCAATTTGGGTGTGAATTCCGCTCACTCCGGCTACTTGAACTGCAAAAATTTCAAAAACTGCTGACCCACCCACGGACGTTTCGATGGTTGATGGACTAAATACCAACGCAGGTACCTCACCATCATCTTTATCCAGAGGATTTTCATAAACGAGTTGAGCCACTTCACAAGCCATGAAAAGAATTATCATAGCGGGTGTCATTATTTTAATCAAGCGCAATGGAAAACCTCAATTGTGGTTGGTTAAGCTCTGGATTATAAACCAGGTCAAATTTTTGTTTTTTCACTGAAGCGGTCTCTTCATCTTCAGGGCCATTTAAATAGGCATCTACAATATTGTAGATATGAACTGCTCCAAGAGCATACATAATGTATTCCATCGTTTGTTCGGATGACTCGGCATCACTCAAGTGCCCTTCAGACGTTTCTTTAAAAGAACGAATTTCAGTAACGTCTGTCGCATTGATATAATCTTGATGGAATTTGACCGCATCGTTATTAGATGCATAATAGCTATTGTATGTGACTAGCGCAAAAATACCCAAGGCAGCTTCACCGCCTAAAAAGTACCAGGACTTATTGGTAATATTCGCATAGTCCGTGGTCCACGCTTGACCTAAACCAGGCATCATAGCTGAGCGTAGCGCTGCGCCTATTTTGGTTTTAGGCTTATCACTTTGGGTAACGATGGTTCCTTTTCGTTTTGTAAGCAACTCTTTCGGTGGTTTAGCATCCATCATTTCCCAGGCGAGGATCTCGATCTCTGTGATCAGACCATCTACCGGTCCTGTATACGTAGCATTTTTGGTTTTGGCTGCAGCACCTGTCGACACTTCAAACATTTTGGCATCGATTGTAAATGTCTCACCCAATTTACCAATCGCACCATTGATCATATATTTTACCCCAAGCAGGGCACCGACCTCAGCTGCACATTCCTCTGATGTACAACCACCAGAAGTTTCATAGCCTTGGTCTTCCATGACCTCTAAAACAGTGCTACGAGCAACTAAAATTGCTTTACCCGTAGCGGAAATTTCTGTGGAAAAGCGATCGGTCAGCGTTTGGGCCTCTAACATACTGATCCCTCTAGGATCAAAATCCATTACGGCCACCGTGACTTTATCACTTTCATCAGCGCCAGTTCGTTTTATCATCAAAGCCTTGGGAACTTCAATACCTACAATTTCCCAAGCCAGGATCTGCATTTCAATCAGTAATCCGCCTACATTTCCATCAAAACTAAGATTTTTAGCGCGCTCTGCTGCTCCAGTGCTCACTGAGACCATTTTCATATCGACTGTAAAAATATTTTCAAGCTTTCCAATCGATCCACTAATCATAAACTGAGCACCAAGTAATTCTCCAATTTGAGCTGCACACTCATCGGTTGTACATCCAGATTGTTGGAGGCCTTGTTCCTTAAGAATGTTCTCCAACATCTTGCGATCTACCAACCGGACAGCTCCCGTATTTGGTAACTCGGATCTTAGACGCTCAACTAGGGTTTCGACTTCATAGTCAGGAATCCCATTCGCATCAAAATCCAACACAGCTACCGTCGGCTGTGAGAAGGCAATGCCAATAAAGATAATTGGCATATACCATCTAAGGTATTTTAATAAGTTCATATGTATTCACTCCATAGCAAAAATTTTGCCTAGAACATTGTGTAATTTACCGTCAATAACACAAATAATAGTATTCTAAAATAAATTTATCCTAACTACTGCATAAATACGCATTTATTACGTAGCTACATTTAGATTAATTAATTTTATCGAGTTTATAGAGAGAATGTTTGCTATAAACTGTCAGAAAACTATTATACCAGACCGATTAACGAAACGAATATAGGTATGTAGCAAGATTGTCGGTGTGATTCAAGTCAAACCGTTTGCGTATCCTATAGCAGTGGCTTTCAACAGATCGAACGGATAAATTTAGACTTTGGGCAATACTTTTTGTGTCATAACCCGCTCTTAAGTATGCACATACCCTAAACTGTGCTCGAGTAAGGTCAGGATATTCACTAGATAAACCGCGTATAAACGTTTTATTGTTTATTTGAAATTTTTCAAAAAATACAATCCAATTCTGTTGAGGATCGGCATCATTCATAGTAAACAAAATAAAATGCTAATTACATTAGTCAAGTACTGCAAAAATACTCAATTAATGATAGATGCTATATTGTCTCTGGCTCTTTTTCTATTGGGTATAATTGAATTTGATTGATGAATTTATAGAGAGAGCTTACTCGATTAAGATTCAGTTTTTTTCGTAGACGATATCGGCGGCTTTCAATCGATCTAACTGAAAGTCCAGTTAATTGCGCAATTTCTTTCGTGGTTTGTCCAGCTTTTAAATAGGCGCATAAACGAAGATCTGAAATAGTAAGTGAATTATTGAGCTTAGTTAATTCATCGAGAAATCCAGGATAGGTTTTATTGAAGTGGGATTGAAATTCTTCCCAACTTGTATTGCCAGAGGTTGCATCTTCTAATTTAGATTTAAGAGGAGCCATTAAGTATTTTGAATCAGAATTCGATAAAAAATCAGAAGCATATTTGACATCTTTTTTAATCGATTCGATCATCTCATTTTTTTCCATAATAGAGGTGGTCGCAGATTTTAATTCTGTTTCTGTTGTTTTTAGCTCTAGCTCTGCCATTTGTTTACTTTGCTCAGCAAGGATTTGTTGTTGTTGGTTTGAAATATTTTGATTGCGAAATGTCACAATTACTAATCCCAAAATTGCAAATCCAATAATTGATAAAGTGATAAATTGTTTCCGTTCACTAAGCATCGCTGATAGTTGCTGTTCCTTGGTTTTAAGATCGTTTCTTAATTGTAAATTAATAAATAGATCTTGATTTTGTCTGTTCATCTTTTCTTGGTTCAAGCTCAGTAGTTGTTCGCTAATTATCATGGATCCATCACGATCTCCTAGTGTAATCAAAAAACCCTTTTTTTGTTCTAGTAATCGCAATTTTTCACGAAATAATCCCTGTCTCTCAACAATTTTCAATCCGCTATCAATATCACGAATTGCATTTTGAAGGTCACCAAATTGGGAATAAGCTTTGGCTCGAACCAGCATAAGTCGAGATAGTTCGATCGGTAGATTTTTATAGTGATTTTCTGCAGTGCGAAAGTATTCTATGGCTTTCTTTTTCCTATTATAACGTGCCGCATATTCACCTCTGTATTGTTGGCTCATGCCAAAATAACGATTATAGCTACTAGGTGTTGCACCAATTTGTATGTTATTTGGATCGATAAAGAATTTACTGACCACTAATTCAGTGCTGTCACAATATTGTAATGCCAGATCTTTATCTTCCCATTTCATATATAGTTCAGCAAGACTTAAGTAGGAGTGTGCCAGGTCATCATGTTGACCTCTTTCACGTCGAAATTTCAACCCTTCAAAATAATATTCTTCTGCTGACGCATAGTTCTCTAATTCGATATCAACTAAAGCTACATTATTTAAACTAACTGACATACCTGCTAACTGATCTTGTCTTGAAAAGGGTTTTATTGGGGATTCAAATGTCTTAAATGCATTGAGATAAGCGCTTCGTGCTTTAGGAAGTAACCCTTGAGAGAAATAAATATTACCAATATCGATTTGAAACCATGGAGGTACAAAACCTAATAGGCTTTCAAATTCTTGTTCTGCATTGTTTAAATAATCAATAGTTTGAGTGGGGAGACCTTTAAGATGATAGATCTGAGCTAAAACCGCATAAACTGCACCGATGACTAGGTTAGGACGGTTTTCGGTATATTTTTCGAGAATTTCAAATGAAAATTCTACCGCTGTATTAGGGTTTACATATTTAATTCTATTTAGTGAGTCTCGAATAGCCTGACTATTATCTATAATAAAATAATTTTGATTTTGGGCAGATATAGTCGTAATTAGAAATGTAAATATTATTAATGTTGAATTTAGCAGTCGCATCATATAGCGTATTTTATATAGATTTGGAGTGAGATAGCAATACATGTTGCGTATTTATGCCGTAATATTTTATACGTCAATTAGTGTTAATATCTTGAGCCCACAATACATAGTCCGAGGTAAAACCTATGTTAAAAAAATATGCTGCAACTCTTGAAAGAAGAGGAGTTGACCCTTGCTCGTCTCAAATACTTGCTGAAGTGCTTGAGAAATTTCCTAAATCTATGACCTTAAAACAGCTGTCCTATAGAACAGGAAAATCAGAACGTTATATCAAAAGAAAAGTTAAATTAATGAAGAGAGATCATATCCCAATTGATATCAGACGTGGTTCAAGATCTAATTATGTCTCTACCAGTTTATTTGAACCCGTCTCTTGGATATTAAAGGAAAAAGAAAATGCAGAAATGGTTCTAGAGGATATTAATAAGATTGAAATGAATGGGGATGCTAAGGTCAATAAGAAAAGGAATATTGTGAAAAGGATTTATAGGGAATATTTAAGAGATATGAATGATTTAATTGATAGGTGGTATTCTCTTAGGTTAATTCAAGATCTAAAAGACGACTAAGACACTTAGGCTAGCAACCATAAACTAAATTATATTTTAAACCCCTTTTCTAGGGGTTTTTTATTATTATGAAATATCGATCTTCAAGCAATTATTAACCCATTATATTTTGTAATTTTTGATATGGAAACTGTCGATAGAAAAGATCTTTCTACTGAGAAACACAACCTCAATTCTTTAGACTTTGATAATAAATCAATCAGCGAAATATTGCATATTATTAACCAAGAGGATAGAACAATTGCGGATAAAGTTGCAGGAGCTATTGATGATATTTCACAGACAGTTCAATTGACTACGAATGCCATCCGATCTGGCAATAAAATCTATTATATAGGAGCTGGAACTTCTGGCCGTTTAGGTGTGTTAGATGCTTCAGAGATGCCACCGACTTTTTCAGTACCATCAGATTGGTTCAATGGAATAATTGCTGGTGGTGATGAAGCTCTAAGAAATTCAATTGAAGGAGCAGAAGATAAGCCTGAAATGGCCATAAAAGATCTTAAGGAATATTCTTTGGAATCTGGAGATGTTTTAATTGGAATTAGTACAAGTGGTGCGGCAAAGTACGTACAGTCTGCAATTAATTACGCCAAGTCAATAAATGCCAAAACGGTATATCTTATTTGTAATAAACACCCACATTTTGCTGCAAATGCCGATATAGTTATCAAGGTTGATACGGGTCCAGAAGTAATAACCGGATCAACACGCATGAAAGCGGGAACAGCTACTAAAATGGTGTTAAATATGATATCTACAACGACCATGGTTCAACTTGGGAAAGTATATGGAAACCTAATGGTTGATCTGATGACCGTCAATGATAAGTTGAAAGATAGGGGAGTTCGCATTATAAAAGAAGTAACTGGTGTAAGCGATGATGTAGCGGAATCAAAATTAGTTGAAGCAGGCAATTCCGTAAAAACAGCAATGGTCATGATTCAGAAATCATCTTCAAAAGATGATGCATTAATTATGTTAGAACAAGCGGATGGAATCTTGAGACGAGTTTTAAAATGAGCGATGATAAAATCCTTAAAGATTGTAGAATTGATACGTTTCGATCAAGTGGTAAGGGAGGGCAGCATGTTAATAAAACAGAAAGCGCTATCCGAATCACCCATTTGCCAACAGGCATTGTTGTTACTTGCCAGGATGAACGAAGCCAACATCGAAATAAAGAGATTGCGATCAAGCGATTAAAAGAGAGATTAACTCAATTAGCGCATAAACCAAAAAAGCGGTTTTCAACTAAGCCAACCAAAAGTTCAAATGAAAAAAGAATCCAAACTAAAAAAATTCATTCCCAGAAAAAAAATTTTAGAAAAAAACCAGACATAGGAAATGAATGAGTAATAATTTGATGATCACAAAAATTAATTTTGAAGGATCGGCCTAAGAAATATGAATATAAATCAATATATTTTTCGCGAATATGATGTCAGAGGAAAAGTTGAAGATGATTTTCCACCAGAAGTTGTAGAAAGTTTGGGTAAGGCTTTTGGCACATTTATTAAACGCGGAGGAGGTCAAGAGATTGCGTTAAGTGGCGATATTAGATTAACAACTCCTGATCTAATTGAACAATTTAAACTAGGGGTGCTTTCTACTGGTGTTGACGTGATCAATATTGGAATCCTGCCCACACCTGCAAATTATTATTCAATGTTTAAATTAGGTGTAGCTGGTGCTGTTCAAATTACAGGAAGTCATAATCCACCTGAGTTTAATGGATTTAAAATGTCTAGAAATAAGAAGGCAGTTTTTGGAGATGACATTCAGAGCTTATACTCTATTATCCAACGTGAGGACTATGAAATAGGTGAAGGAGCTGAAGCTCCATACGATATCTTATCAGATTATAAACGTATGGTTGTGTCCAAAATTAATTTAGATAAGGATATTAAAGTTGCAATGGATTGTGGGAATGCTGCTGGAGCAATATGTGCGCCAGAGATATTTAAAAATCTTAATATAGAATTAACGGAACTTTATTGTGATGTGGATGGATTATTCCCAAATCATCACCCTGATCCCACGGTCGAATCAAACTTGATTGACCTTATAGACCTGATGAAAAAAGGATCCCATGATATAGGTATTGCTTTCGATGGAGATGCTGATAGAGTGGGTATCGTTGATGAGACAGGGGAGATTCTTTGGGCGGATCAACTTATGGCTTTATTCCTTCCAGAATTATTGGAGGAAGGTGATGAAATATTATTTGATGTAAAATGTTCACAAGCACTTGAGGATATGATTATAAAATATGGCGGAAAGCCAGTAATGTGGAAAACAGGGCATTCATTGATTAAGCAACGTATGTCGGAACTGAATTGTAAGTTGGGTGGAGAGATGAGTGGACATATCTTTTTTGCAGATGATTATTATGGCTATGATGATGCAATCTATGTAGCTGCAAGGATCGTTCAGACTCTTTCAAAAACCAAAAAGACATTGTCAGAGCTTAAAACTGAATTGCCTAAATACTATTCTACTCCTGAGATCAGACTTGAGGCTGAATCAGATGAAGAAAAATTTCGAATTGCTAAAGAAGCCATAGACTATTTTATTGCTAATTATGACTGTAGTACAGTCGATGGAGTAAGGATAAAATTCGGTGATGGATGGGGTTTGGTTCGCTCTTCAAATACTCAACCCGTTATTGTTTGTCGGTTTGAAGCAAATACTAAGGAAAGAATGGAGGAGATTCAATCCATTATTATGAAAAAATTACAAGAGATTGGTACACTTAAACTTGATGACGGACATTAATTCATTTTCAGATCACATTAATTTTTTGAAGATTGAAATTGATAAAGCTCTTCAGAAAATTCCAGTAAAAGATTCACCAAAATATCTTTATGATCCGATTCAATATGTGATTAGCGGCAAGGGGAAAAGATTACGACCAATACTTGTTCATTTGTCAGGTCAAGTTCATGATGCTGATCCTTCTGAACTCATGAAGGTCAGTTTAGCTGTAGAACTCCTTCACAATTTTTCACTAGTTCATGATGATATTATGGATGGAGATAACATAAGACATGGTAAAACTACAGTTCATGAAAAGTGGGATATGTCTACAGCAATACTGTCTGGTGATGGATTATTTGTCTTAGCTCAATTATTACTAACAAATTTACCAGCAATTGTTTTTCAAAGATTTAATGAAGTCGCCCTAACAATTTGTGAAGGACAGGGTATGGATAAAGACTTCGAGAATAATTCATCGATCAATATAAATCATTATTTATCGATGATAGGAAAAAAGACTGGAGCACTTTTGGGTTTATCTGCAGAAATGGGTGGTTTATTAGGAAATTTAGATAATCATAAGAATGAGAACTTATTTGAATTCGGATTTAATTTAGGTTTGGCCTTTCAAATACAAGACGACTATTTAGAAATATTTGGTGATGAGAGTTCGATGGGAAAAAGTCTCGGTAGTGATATAACATCAGGTAAGCAAACTGTATTAACAATACTAGCTCGAGAAAAAGATCCGGTAAGTTGGGATAGATTTGTTAATAGCAATAGTGATATTCAAGGTTATAAGGAATATTATGAATTAAGCGAGGTAAAAATAGAAACCAAAAAGCTCATTGATGAGTTTATCTCAAAATCTCAAATCAATCTTGACGTCCTTCCAGAAGAAAAGAGAAATGTTATAGAATCGTTTTCACAATTAATATTAAATAGGAAATTTTAATGGACAATCATCATACAATAGATCCAGATAATATGTTTCAATCAATATATGATTTTCCAGATCATATTGATCATGCTTTAGATATTGGCAGAAAAATAAATTTTCAAAATACTTATGATAATATTCAAAATATCGTTATTGCAGGTATGGGTGGCTCAGCAATAGGGGGTGATGCGGTAAAGTTGCTTACAAAAAATGAATTAAAAGTTCCTTTTGTTATCTCGCGAAATTATAAGCTTCCAAATTGGGTCAATGAAAATACGTTGGTTATTTGTTCATCTTATTCAGGTGATACTGAAGAAACTTTAGATTCTTTTGATGATTCATTAAATAAAGGCGCAAAGATTATTGGAATCTCAACGGGTGGTATTCTCACAAAATTATTAATTGAAAACAAGCTTGATGTTGTCACTATACCGAGCGGGTTACAGCCTCGAGCAGCATTGGCTTTGTCTTTTGTTCCAATGCTATGTTTATTAAATAAATTAGGATTTATTTCATCAAATTCTATTAAAGATTTGAATTCTACTGTAAGTCTACTGAAAGACTTTAGGGATAAATATTCTAATCAAAATGAACAAAATCCTACCTATGCCATTGCTCAAAGAATATATAAAACTATTCCTATTATATATGGTGAAAATGAGTATACTGGTATAATAGCTTTACGTTGGAAGGGTCAATTAAGTGAAAATTCTAAGATGTTGGCATTTTGTAATGATTTACCTGAAATGAATCATAATGAGATTGTTGGTTGGGAAAATAATACTGCTCTAATGGATAATATTTCAATTATTTGGCTTAAAGATTCGGAAGATCATCCTCGAATTATGGCCCGCCAAAGTGCTACTAAAGATATTATTGGTAAGATTGCAGCGAGCCATGAAGTCGTCTCTTTACAAGGTGATAAACAAGTTGAACGTTTACTTCATCTTGTTCATTTTGGAGATTGGCTAAGCTATTGGTGCGCTATTTTACATAAGACAGATCCTACGCCTGTAAAAAAAATTGATCAACTTAAAAGAATATTATCTAAAATAAGTTGACCCCTAATTTATGGTTGTATAACTTCGGTTGAGTATTGATAATGATTCCTGTCAAAATACAAAAAATTTCTTATTACCATCCAAATCGCAGTTATGCAGTTATTTTAAAAGAGCTGGATGGAGATCGTAAATTACCTGTTTTAGTTGGCGCTTATGAGGCACAATCTATTGCAATGGCAATGGAATATATGGAAACACCCAGGCCATTGACTCATGACCTTATCGTAAATTTGATTAAGGGAATTGAAGGTAATTTATCTTCAGTAAAGATAATTAGCTTAGAAGATGGTGTATTCTTTTCAATTCTTGATGTTCAATCTGATTTACTAGGCCATAGAGAGATCGATTCTCGTCCAAGTGACGCATTAGCAGTCGCTTTAAGAATGCACGCTCCAATACTCGTTGCCGATAATGTGATGGATGATACTATAGTATGGGAAGGGGATTCTGAAAATATTGAAAATAATATTCAACAGGAGCCCGAATTACAGTTATTAGAGCAACAACTCCAAAAAGCGATTGATAAAGAGGAATATGAGATGGCGGCAAGAATAAGAGATAAAATCAAGGAAATTGATATCTAACTATCAAGTGTCTCCATTGCATATTGAGCAGCATGCTGCTCAGCTGATTTTTTGCTAGTTCCTATTCCGCTTGGAAAAACTTCATCTCCTATTTTCACATGAACCTCAAATAATTTTTGATGATCTGGCCCTGAAACATCAGATACAAGAAATTTAGGGTTTGATAACTGTTTTATATGACAAAACTCAATGAGTTGACCTTTGTGGTTAACAGACTTCCATGCTTCTAATCGGTTAGCCCATATTGTCTTTAATATAATTTTTTTCGATGGATTGATTCCTCCATCTAAAAAAATGGCACCAATTAAAGCTTCATAAAGATTAGCAGATTGTTTAATTGCAATTTTTTCTTGATCTAGATCAACTGTTGCTTCAATTTGAATAAAATCTAGTAAATCCATTAGTATACCCATAGATGCAAGAAAATCTTTCTGTACAAGTGCAGACCTTTTTTGAGTCAAAATTCCTTCATCACCTTCAGGGAATTCCCTCATCAGTTCTCGACTGACAACAATATCTATAACGGCATCACCAAGAAATTCTAGACGTTCATAGTTTTCTCGAGGTTTACTTGAAATTGACCGGTGTAAAAATGCTTGTTGTAAATATTTTTTATTCCTGAAGCGATAATTACATTTTTTTTCTATTATTGAAAGAGGGTGTGGTTTAAATAGTTTCTTTATATAATTAAACACTGACACGTTGGTTTAATCTTCATCCCATTTTTTTATAATAATTACACCATTGTGTCCACCAAATCCGAAAGAATTTGACATAGCTGCATTAATAGTGCCTTCTTGTGCATTATTTGGCACATAATCCAATGCGCATTCTGGATCAGGGGTAGAATAGTTTATAGTAGGCGGTACGATATCATTTTGTATAGCTTGAATACAGGCAATTGCTTCAAGAGCACCACTAGCACCCAGCGCATGTCCAACCATTGATTTTGTTGAACTAACTTTTAGTTTTTTAGTGTGATCTCCAAAAAGTGATGTAACTGCAGCTGATTCAGTTTTATCATTAAATGGGGTTGATGTTCCATGTGCGTTAATATAGTCAATATCATTCACAAATAGATTCGCATCATCAAGAGCATTTTGCATTGCTTTTATTGCACCTTTTCCACCTTCAGATGGCTGAGTAATATGAAAAGCATCATCAGTCGAACCATACCCTACTAATTCTGCTAATATTGAAGCGCCTCTTTTTTCTGCATGCGAGAGCTCTTCAAGGACAATTGATGCTGAACCTTCACCCAAAACAAATCCGTCTCTTTCGGCATCAAAAGGTCTGCTTGCACTTTCCGGGTCTTCATTACGAGTAGATAAAGCTTTAATATTTGCAAACCCTGAGATTGTCAAACCTGTTATGCTCGCTTCAGTTCCACCAGTTATCATTACATCTGCATCACCATACTGAATGGTTCTTGCTGCAAGGCCTATGGCATCTGTCCCTGAAGCACAAGCTGAAATTATAGTTTGATTTGGACCTTTGAATCCATATTTAATAGCAAGGTTCCCGGCAGCTATATTTGCGATCATTCGAGGAACAAAAAATGGTGATACTCTTCGTTGACCTCTTGATGAATAAACGTTACATTGATCTTCAAGTGTTTGAATTCCACCTACCCCAGACCCAATCATGACTCCAACCCGATCCATATCAACATTTTGGATTAATCCAGCTTGCGTTATGGCTTCAGATGATGAAACCATATGATAAACTGTAAAAGGGTCTAATTTTCTTAGTTCTTTCCTATCAAAATGATCTTGTGCATCGAAATTTGAAAGCTCGCCGGCAATTTTAACACTTAGATTTTCAGTATCAAATGCTGTTATGTATCCTATGCCACTTTTCCCAGAAATAAGAGAACCCCAATATTGAGAAACAGAATTTCCATTTGGAGCTAAAGCGCCCAGACCCGTGATTACAACCCGACGTTTATTCATTTATTTCTATTTATTTTCTTCAATATAATCCACGGCTGATTGGACTGTTGTCATTTTCTCAGCACTTTCATCTGGAATTTCCAATCCAAATTCTTCTTCAAGTTGCATAATTAATTCAACTGTATCTAAAGAATCTGCACCAAGATCATCTACAAATGATGCATCATTTACAATCTTATCTTCTTCAACTCCAAGTTTATCTATAATAACTTCTTTTACTTTATCGAATGTTGACATTTTTTCTCCTTTTAGTTAATTAATTAGCAAACCACCATCAACTGAAACAGTTTGTCCAGTGATATATTCTGCTTCATCCGAAGCTAGAAATAGTGCTGCTGAAGCGATATGATTTGGTTTTCCAATATATCCCAGCGGAATTCGATTTATTAATTCTTGTTTTATTTTTTCAGCAAGTTGATCTGTCATTTCTGTGGCAACATATCCTGGAGCAATACAATTCACAGTAATACCTCTAGAGCCTAGTTCTTTTGCTGTTGATTTTGTAAGACCAATTATTCCCGCCTTAGATGCAGAATAGTTTGCTTGTCCTGAGTTTCCTTTTAATCCTACAAGCGATGATATATTAATTATTCTACCTGATCTTTGTTTCATCATAACTCTACTCACTGCCTTTATTCCATTAAAAGCACCTTTTAAATTGATATTAATGACAGTATCCCAGTCATCATCAGACATTCGCATAATTAATCCATCTCGAGTAATTCCTGCATTATTTACGATAACATCAATTTTCCCAAATTCTTCAAGTGTGTTGTTTATTAAAGGTTCAACTTGATTAAATTGAGAAACATCACAGGAATAGATTGAAGCAGAGCCACCATTATCTTTTATTTTTTTTTGAACTGTCTTTAAAGCACTTTCAGTACGGCTTACACATACAACATGTGCTCCAGAATCAGCATAAGATTTTGCTATTGCCTCTCCAATTCCTCTTGAAGCACCAGTAACAATTGCAATCTTTTCTTCTAGATTAAACATGTTGAAAATTTACGATTTCTTCATGGGATTCCACACTAATCATATCTAAAGAACGATCTATTCTTCTTGATAAGCCCTTAAGTACGCGACCTGGTCCAACTTCCAGCGCAGACTTAACTCCATCTGATATCATATTGGTGATTGATTGATGCCATTTAACAGGATGATCTAATTGATCAATTAAAGATTGTTTTATATCTGAAGATTTATTTAAAGGCTTCGAAGATACATTGGTATAAATGGGAATTTTGCTATCTTTTATATCTATTGATAATAATTCTTGAGTTAATTTTTCTTTAGCAGGAATCATTAAAGGAGAGTGAAATGCTCCACTTACTTTTAATTCAATCGTTTTTGAAGCACCTGCCTTTAACATTTTTTTCATAACATTTTTAACTGAATTGCTTTCTCCAGATATAACAACTTGTCCTTTTGCATTATAATTTGCAGCGACAACTATTCCTTCATTATTTGTCTTACATATTTCACTTACAATATTATCTTCTAAACCAAGAACAGCAGCCATTGTGCCCTTGGTATTATTTCCAGCTTTTTGCATTTCTTCAGCTCTAATTTTTACTATTCTTAAGCCTGTTGCAAAGTCAAAGCTCTCAGCCAAAGTTAATGCAGAATATTCTCCCAAGCTATGGCCTGCAGCACAGCTCGGTTTTACACCATGTTCAATTAATAATTTTCCTATAAGAACACTTACAATATATATGGCCGGTTGTGTGTATTGTGTCTCTTTTAATTTTTTTTCAGGGCCATTAAAAATAATATTTTGAATATCTTCGTTCATTATTTGATTTGCTTGTGTAAAATATTCTTTCCCCAAATCTGTTTTGTTATATATATCTAGCCCCATTCCAACCTTTTGTGAGGCTTGACCGGGGCATAAGAAAGCTAGGCTCATTTTGCATTTCCCCATCTTATTAGCATGCTTCCCCAAGTAAAACCACCTCCAAAAGCAGCTATCAATAGTAAATCACCTTCAACTAGGCGACCACTTTCAACCGCTTCATTAAGAGCAATTGGAATTGTACCAGCTGTTGTATTTCCATATTTATTAATATTAATTAAAACTTGCTCATCTTTTATTCCGCAACGTTTTGCGGCTGCATCTATTATACGTTTGTTAGCTTGATGAGGAATAAATAATTTTATATCACTACCAATGAGCTTATTCTTATCAAGAATTTGTTTGCTAACATCTGCCATATTTTTTACTGCGAACTTAAATACCGTTTTGCCATCTTGATATACGTAATGCATTTTATTATCTATTGTTTTTTGTGATGCAGGATTTAAGCTTCCCCCTGCTGGTACGGTTAAATATTTATGCCCACTTCCATCTGTATGTAAAATAGCATCTAAAACACCATTTTTATTTTTTGTAGGCTCAAGTATAACTCCGCCACCACCATCACCAAAAATGACACAGGTGTTTCTATCTGTATAATCAATAATAGAACTCATTGTATCGGATCCTATAACAATCACACATTTATATTTTCCCGATTCAACCAATTTTGAACCTGTTTCCATAGCATATACAAATCCAGTACAAGCGGCTACAATATCATAACCCCAGGCATTTATCGCGCCTATCTTATCCTGTATTAATGCTGCTGTAGACACAACAGGGAAGTCAGGTGTGCTAGTAGCAACTAATATCAGATCAATTTCTTCAGGCGATTTTCCTGATTTTTCTAATAATTTTTTCGCAATGTGCGCTCCCATATCGGAAGTGGCTTCGCCTTCTTTTACTAAATGTCTATTCTCAATTCCTGTCCTTGAAAGAATCCATTCATTAGTGGTGTCTACCATTTTCTCTAATTCGTGATTAGATAATGACCTCTCAGGTAAATACTGTGCTGTAGCGGTTATGGTTGCCTTCAAGTGATAGCCCCTAGATGCTCATCAATGCCAATTGAAATATCACGGATTAAATTGTTCTCAATAGATCTTTCTGCTAGGAAGATTGAATTCATAATCGCTTTTGATGTTGATGCGCCATGGCACGAGATAGAAACTCCATCAACTCCAAGAAATGGAGTTCCGCCATGCTCCTCAAAATCATAATAAGGGCGTAACGCATCTAATGCAGGTTTAATCATTCCAGCTCCAATTTTGTACCGAGCTTTAGTCATTATATTCTCTCTTATCATTTCCGAAAATGTGTTAAAACAACCTTCAGCAAATTTCATGATAATGTTTCCAACAAATCCATCACATACGAGGATATGTGCTGAACTATCAAAAAAGTTTCTACTTTCAATATTACCAACAAAGTTAGGTAATTCATTTGATAGAAGTTCGTAAGCTTGTCGGTATAATTCAGTTCCTTTAGATGGCTCTAATCCAATATTTATCAAGCCAACTTTTGGGTTTTTTATTCCCTCTATATGATCTAAATAGACTGAAGACATAATCGCAAATTGAAGAATATGTTCAGATCTCACTTCAGGGTTAGCTCCAACATCACACAATACTTTTTTCTCATTTAATGCTTGAAAATACACAGCCAGTCCCGGTTTCTTTACATGTGGGATTCTACCTAATATAAGACGAGAAACTGCCAATTGCGCTCCCGTATTTCCTGCACTTATAAAAGCATCTGCTTTATGATCTTTTACGAGCTGAATACCTTGTACAATCGATGAATCAGGTTTTGTTTTAATCACTTTTGATCCGTTATCATCCATCGTCACTTCATCACTACAATGTATTACATTGATATTATTTGAAAATTGTGATTGACGAATATCATTTATCTGATTTTCATCTCCTAAAAGGACAATTTCTAGTTTTTTATTTGAATTGTTCAATGCATCTATAGACCCTTGAACAGTAGCATGAGGGGCATAATCACCCCCCATAGCATCTACAGCAATTTTCATTATTATACGTTATTTATTACTCAGATACAGAAAGGATAGGTCGACCTTTGTGGTAGCCACAGTTAGGGCATACGCGGTGCGGCATTTTGGGCTGACTACATTGTGCGCAATTTGATGTAGTTACTCTTAAAGCTTTATAATGAGTACGCCGTTTCCTACTTCGAGCTTTTGATTGTCTACCTTTTGGTAATGCCATGATGACTCCAATAATATTCTAATTAGTTAATTTTTTTAAATCGTCCCATCGATGATCATCCTCAGTGTCTGCACATTTACATAATGATTTATTTAAGTTTGTACCACAATTAGTGCATAACCCTTTGCAATCATCACTACACAATTGTTTTATTGGATTATCTAATAAAACTAAATCATGTATAATAGGATCAAGATCAATAAAATCTTCAGAATCTTTAAATGGGATTGTATCAATATTATTAATCAGATCATCATTTTTAGATAAGATAACATTCAACAATATTATCTTTTCATTTTCATATGATACTAAGCAGCGGTCACATGATTCTAAAACTTTGCCTTTTAGGTCTCCGTATATACGATAGCCATTAGAGGCTGAATCTACAGTGATAGTGCAAAAAATTTCATTATTGATAAATTGATGATTATCCAATTTTAAATCTTCTGTTGAAATTTCAAAAAGCTGTTTGGAAATTAATTGATCTAATTGCGACCTATATAACTTCATAATAGCGCGGGAATTTAACTGTTCTAAGTAGGCCTTACTAGGGCCTATTTTTTAATAATTATTATGTTTTATTAGTGATGTTTTCTGAATTATCCGATTCAGCTTCATCTTCTTTATCAATAGTTGATTTATCCTCTAATTCTTCTTCATCTTTTCTTTTGAGAATATTATAACCATCGCTTTTTTGTTTATATATAGAAAACATTAATGTTTCGCCAACTGAAATAATCGAGAAAAAATATGATATTATCGAAAGTGTAATTATAAATAGAAAAAATCCAACAATTATAGCTGCTAAGCATTCAACACCATTTAATGAGTAATGTTGACTATTTGGAATGAATAAATTATAAAAAAATGAGTAATTATCTCCATGTAGGTAAATACCAATGTCTTTTGGCCATACATAGTTTGCAGCTGTCCCAACAATTTTAGTTAATTTATTACCCATAAGAAATTCTTGCCCAAAAACTAAATTAATTAGTTTGAAGCTTCCATATATTGACCATGAGAAAATTTGTGTTGCTAAATATGATAAAGGAATCAAAATCAGATGATAAGATATC
>CAYRYZ010000009.1:17504-47209 GCA_964428745.1 uncultured bacterium
GAAAATTTGTGTTGCTAAATATGATAAAGGAATCAAAATCAGATGATAAGATATCATTCTCCAAGGCTGACTCCAAGTTATCGAGTAACTATTAAATACTGTTCCCATGGTATCTTCTTCTAATGTTCCTATAATAGAACCATTATAGACTATAGTAGTAATAAGAACTATTGCAGTAAAAATTGTAAATATAGAGCCAAAAAAATAGATCATATATGTTAGAGCAAAGAATAATTCTCCTAAGTAAGGGATTTTACCTAATAAAGCAAAGATAGAGGCCAATGTGAAAAAAAATAACAACGTTAGCAAAATTGCGATTGGAGAAAAAATAATTGCATGCCAATGTTTCTTTAAAAAGTTTGATGAATCTTTTACAGAATAAAATTCATCTCCTTTCAGTTGTTTATAAGTTACTCTGCTAACCGCTGTTGAGGCGTATAGAATAGCTTTAATCCAATAAAAAATTCCAATCCAAAATAAAAATAGAGCATACCAAGGTGCATCCATGTAATATAAACATGGATATAAGCCTTGAGATGACCAGGTATCTCTTAAAGATTGCCCTGCCAATAGAAACCCTAAGTAATTTGATAAAAAATATACTATATAGCCTTTAACATTGAACTTTAAATATATCCAAATCTTTTTCCCACTTAGTGCTATTCTAGGTGCGCGAAAAATATCTTTATAATTGAAATACAACTTCATTTTGTGTCACATATAGTAGATTTTATTGAAAGCTATTGATTCTTTATCTTTCATACCTAACATAATCAACCCAAGCATCCTCACGTCGATTGATAGATAGTGATTTAGCTACAGCTATAGCTGTTTCCTTTTTATCATAGCTACCAACTCGAATACGGTACCAGATTTCATTTGTTTCAACAAAAAGAGCTTTTTGAATGTAGGCGTCATAGCCAGCATCAATTAATTCAATAGCTACCTTTTTTGCATCAGATAATACTTTTTTTGATGAAATTTGAATAGTAAAGCGATTCTTATCAAAAGGTATTGATTGACCACGATTTTTACTTTGTTTTTTCTTAGCTGGAGGTTTTTTTGGAGGTAGTGGAGATTTTGTTATTTTTTCTTTTGGTGCTTCTTCAATTATTGATTCAGAAATAATTGAATCATTTGCCATGGCAATTACTAACTCTGAGACTGATTCTGAATCATACCATTGTGATTCTTTATTGTTGATAATAGAATCATCTATATTAATTCCAGAAGGTATTTCTTTAGTGACATCGGAATTTTCTTCATCCATCGCAATCATTTCTTCTCCAATAACTTCAAAGTTAAATGATTGTGTACTTATCTCATCATTATATTGAAAAACTGAAACCTCTAAACTATAATTTCCTGACACGTCTGGAATAAAAACTACGGAAATATTATCATCTCCAGCTTTTATATCTGAATTAGAAATATTACTATTATCTGGAATATTTGTTAATTCCCACAAAAATTCTAGATCGGTGCCTTCTTCAGGTACTTTAACAGTAACTGTTAAAGCTTCGCCAACAATTGAAATTGGATTTTTTTCCGAGCAACTAATAAGAGCTATTAGGAGAACAAATATGCAAAATTGTATTTTATTTTTCATTATACTATTAAAGCTAGCTAAGGAATTTGAATAAATGAATGGGACAAAAGCAAACTGTTACTGATTCAAGATTAATTCAGCTTCGGAGAAGAAAAACCCAATTTCTATTAATGCATTATTATCACTATCAGCTCCATGAACAGCATTTTCACTTAATGAAGAAGCAAAATCTTTACGAATAGTACCTTTTTCAGCTTCCTCAGGATTAGTTGCACCTATAGTCTTTCTCCAAGATTCTACAGCATTTTCTTTTTCAAGAGCTAATACCAAAGTTTTTCCCGATGACATAAATGATGTAAGGTCTTCAAAGAACGGTTTTTCTGAATGAATAGAATAAAAGCCTTCGGCTTGTTTTTTTGTCATCCGAATCATTTTTATACCTATAATCTTGAATTTTGCATTGATTATTCGATCTAAAATTTTTCCACTATGACCATTATTGATAGCATCAGGCTTTATCATCGCAAAAGTTCTATTTCCCATTATAACAAATTCTCCAATTTTACTGTGTTAACGCTTTTTTCATATTATTTCCTATATCTGCAACTGATTCACACACTGTAATTCCACAGTCTGTCATTATTTGCATTTTAGCCTCTGCTGTATCATTACCTCCAGAAACAATTGCGCCAGCATGGCCCATTCTTCGACCTGGAGGAGCCGTTTGCCCTGCTATAAAACCAACAACTGGTTTTGACATATTTTCTTTAACCCATCTAGCAGCTTCATTTTCCATTTGTCCTCCAATCTCACCAATTAATACAACCCCATCCGTTTCATTATCTTTTTCAAATAATTCTAACACTTCAATCATAGTCGTTCCAATAATAGGATCTCCTCCGATCCCAATGGCGGTGCTTTGCCCAAGACCAGCATTAACTAATTGGCCTATTGCTTCGTAGGTTAAAGTACCAGATTTTGATAAAACACCTATTTTCCCTTTTTCACAAATAAATCCTGGCATTATGCCGAGCTTACATTCATCAACGGTAATAATACCTGGGCAATTAGGTCCAATTAATCTTGTTCCTTTTTGATCAATTATCCTTTTAGCCTTTAGCATATCGTGGACAGGAACACCCTCAGTAATACAAACAACTAATTCAATATTGGCTTCAGATGCTTCTATTATCGCATCGGCAGCAAAGGGGGGAGGTACAAAAATAATGGAAACATTTGCGCTAGTTTCTCTTGTTGCTTCTTCAACAGAATTAAACACAGGAACTTTTCCATCAACAGCTTCTAATCCTCCTTTACCTGGAGTTACTCCTGCAACTATCTTTGTACCATACTCAATCATTTGTTTGGAATGGAATGTTCCTTCTGAACCAGTAATTCCTTGGACAATAACTTTTGAATTTTTATTAACTAAAATAGACATAATCTTCCTTAATTATTTATTGCTGCATCAACGACTTTTTTTGCAGCGTCTTTCATATCATTTGCAGGAATTATATCTAATCCAGACTCGGATAAGATTTTTTTAGCTTCTTGAGAATTTGTTCCTTCAAGACGAACTACTACAGGAACTTTCAATCCAAGTTCTTCTACCGCATCAATAACTCCATTAGCTACACGATCACAACGAACAATACCTCCAAAAATATTAATTAAAATAGCTTTAACATGATCATCCGAAAGAATGATCTTAAAACCATTTTTCACAGTTTCAGCCGAAGCAGCGCCTCCCACATCCAAGAAGTTTGCTGGATCTCCTCCAGCTAGTTTTATAATGTCCATTGTAGCCATTGCAAGTCCAGCCCCGTTTACCATGCATCCTACATTTCCATCTAACTTAATATAATTAAGATTAAACTTACTTGCTTCTATTTCTGTTGGGTTTTCTTCATACACATCTCTTAATTCAGCAATATCCTTGTGTCTAAATAAGGCATTCCCGTCAAAATTAAATTTCGCATCTAATGCAACTATTTTTTCATCCGTTGTTAATATTAAAGGATTGATCTCAACTATGGATGCATCTGTGCCCATATAGCACTTATACATTTTTATAAAAACTTTAACAGTTTCTTTATATGCGTCCCCAGTAAGCCCTAGGCCTAGAGCTAATTTTTGTGCGTGAAAGGATTTCATTCCCACTAAAGGATCTATCCAAGCTTTGATAATTTTCTCAGGCATTTCTTTGGCAACTTCTTCAATTTCAACACCACCTTCAGAGGATACCATAAAGACATCCTTATTTCTAGCCCGATCAAGAGTAATTGCGCAATAAAACTCCTTTTTAATATCTAAAGCTTCTGTAATATATACTTTTCTAACCTTTTGACCTTCTGGACCAGTTTGATGTGTAATTAAATTCATACCTAGCATATTATTACTATTTTCAAGTGCACTTTCAGTTGAGGGAGAAAATTTTACACCACCACCTTTGCCACGTCCTCCAGCATGTATTTGCGCTTTAACTACAACAGCCTCGGTATCGAATTTTTTCTGGACTTTATTAATTGTTAATTGAGCATCTTCAATATTGTCAATCACGTAGCCATCCTGAATTGGAATACCGTAAGACTTTAAAATCTCTTTACCTTGATATTCATGAATTTTCATGTATTAGTTCCTAATTATTGTTCCATTTGTGCCATTAATTGCTTCTTCAACTCTATCAATAGAGGTAATTACTACTTTTTCCCCGTGGTGTTTAAGAAAATATGTAGCTGCTTTGATTTTTGGTTCCATAGTTCCTATCTGGAAGTGACCTTCTTTTTGATATTTCCTGGCTTCTAAACTTGTTATTTCTTTAAGAGGTTCTTGATTTTTGGACCCGAAATTTAAGTATACTTGATCGATATCAGTAATGATCCATAATTCAGTAGATTTTATAACACGCCCCAATAAAGCTGCCGAAAGGTCTTTATCTACAACTGCATCAAGACCTTCTAGATTGCCATCATTATCATAAAATGCTGGAATACCACCACCACCAGAGGCAATGACAATAATACCTTTATCTACAAGTGTTTGAATAGATCTTCCATGCTCAATGTATTGAGGAAGTGGGCTGGGGACAATTTGTCGCCATTCATCTGTATTTTGTTCTTTTATTTTCCAGCCAAATTTTTTAACCATTTTATCTACTTCATTTTTTGAGAAACGTTGTCCAATGAATTTTGTTGGATTTTTTATTGAAGGATCATCACTATTTACAATTGTTTGGGTAATTAGTGTGACGACTTCTCTATTAATATTTTTTTGTTTCAAAGCATTTTGAAGTGACTGCTGAATCATATATCCAATAGACCCTTGAGTCTCAGCTACGCAAAGACCTAAAGGCAAGGGAGGGATATCGTTATGTGTAAGATTCATTCGTAGCAATTCATCTCCAACCTGTGGACCATTGCCATGAGTAAGGCAGATGTTAAAACCTAAATCAACAAAATGCATAATTGCATTTAGACTTTCTCTCGTATGAGAGAATTGTTGATAAATTGTACCTATTTCATCTCGAGGTGAGAGAGCATTCCCTCCCAAAGCAATCATTATGGATTTTTGCATTTGATAGAATGTTGCCTATTTTTCTTCCATAAATGGATAACGAAAGTTTTTAGGAGGATCAAGAGTTTTTTTTACAGTTCGCATGGATACCCATCGAACTAAATTAAACATTGAGCCAGCTTTATCATTTGTTCCAGAGGCCCTACTCCCACCAAAAGGTTGTTGACCAACCACAGCACCAGTTGGTTTATCATTAATATAAAAATTTCCTGCAGCATGTATAAGTAAATCTTTAGCTTCCTTCAGAGCTTTTTTATCTTCTCCCATAACGCAGCCAGTCAATGCATATTCTGATGTAGTATTTACAAGATTTAATGTTTCATTCCAATTTGCCGGATCATATAGAAAGACTGTTAATACTGGTCCAAAAATTTCTTCACACATTGTCTTAAATTTTGAATTAGTGGTTAATATAGTAGTAGGTTCGATAAAATACCCTTTTTCATCATTATATTGGCCTCCTGTTATGATTTCAGCATCATTAGAGTCCCTAGCATAATCTATGAACTCAATAATTGAATTATATGCATTTCTATCAATAACAGCATTCATAAAATTCGAAAAATCTTCCGGGTTACCTACTTTGATTGTTTTTACTTCAGCAACAAATTTTTCTTCAACTTGATCCCAAATTGTTTTTGGTATATATGCTCGAGACATAGCTGAACATTTTTGGCCTTGGTATTCAAATGCTCCTCTAAGCATTGCTGTAACAAGAGCTTCTATATTAACAGACTCATGGGCAATGCAAAAATCTTTTCCTCCAGTTTCACCTACAATTCTAGGGTAAGATTTGTAGGTGGAGATATTTTTACCAATAGTTTCCCACATATTCTGAAAGACACGAGTAGAGCCAGTGAAATGTATTCCAGCTAAATTAGGATTTTTGATAGCAGTGGGGCCGACCTTATTACCTAGTCCTGGAATAAAATTTATTACTCCAGGAGGTAGCCCAGCTTCAATTAATAACTTCATTATAAAATAAGCCGGGAGGACTGCACTGGATGCCGGTTTCCAAACTGCAACATTTCCCATCAAAGCTGGAGCTGTTGGAAGATTCCCTGCAATGGAAGTAAAGTTGAAAGGTGAAATCGCAAATACAAAGCCTTCTAATGGTCGGAGCTCTAGAGAATTTTGAACTCCATCAGGTGAATACATTGGTTGATGTTCAGCGAGTTCCTGAGCATACCAAGCATTAAAGCGGAAGAAATCAATTAGCTCACAAGCAGCATCAATTTCGGATTGAAAAACATTTTTGCTCATATTAAGCATTGTTGCAGCATTTATAGTATCACGCCAAGGTCCAGATAGTAAATCCGCTGCTTTAAGGAAGATTCCAGCGCGAGAATATAAATCAATATTAGACCATGACTTCCAAGCCTTAAGAGATGATTCAATTGCCAAATTAACTTCTTTCTCTGTTGCTTGGTGAAATTCACCTAAAATATTTTGATGATCATGAGGGCAACTTATTTTGTTCATGGCTCCAGTTGTTACTTCTTTTCCATCTATAATGAGCGGAACTTTTATATTATCAGATTTTAGTTGCTTAATTTTAGATTTTAAGCTGTTTTTTTCACTAGATCCAGGACCATATGATAAAATAATTTCATTGGTTGGTTTGGGAATATTATTATTCATTTTTCAAACTAATTGTAAACTATTATTAAAGAGTTGATACTAATATTATCCGCCAAATTTATTAGTGAAATAAGGTCTATTCAAAGGATAGGTATAAGATATTTAGGCAATTGCATCCAAGATTGAAATTATAGTATGTTGATTTTGTGCTGAAACTAAAGCTTTTCTAATAGTTGAAGACTTCTGAAATCCCCGAATATACCATCCAAAATGTTTCTTCATTAAATTAACAGCAATTTTTTCTCCATGCCATTCGATCATTTTTAAGAAATGTTGTCGACAGCATTTAACTTTATCCTCTAATGTAGTTTCTTCTTCAATTCTTTTACCTTCATACAATGCAATAGCCTGTTGAAAGAACCATGGATTCCCTAATGAGCTTCTTCCGACCATAACGCCATCACAACTTGTTTTCTCAAACATTTTTAAGACATCTTCGGGAGTTTTTATGTCACCATTACCAATTACTGGAATATTTGTTGATTCTTTTAGAAGTTTAATTAGGGACCAATCTGCATCTCCTTTATAACTTTGTTTCGTTGTTCTTGGATGTAATGTTATAGCTTTAATGCCAATTTTTTCTAATCGTTCTCCTACTTCGGGGACAACAATTGATTGGCTATCCCATCCTGCTCGCATTTTAACTGTAACAGGAACTTCTGGTATAGATTCTACAACGGCACTAGTAATATCATCCATTAGACAAAGATCTTTAAGTGCAGCAGATCCTGCTCCTCTTTTAGTAATTTTAGGAACAGGACACCCATAATTTATGTCGATAATATCAGGGCTAAAATTATCAACAACTAATCTTGCTGCATTACTCATGACATCAGGTGAATCACCGAAGATTTGGATACCAATGGGGCGTTCAAAATCAGAAAATTCAATCATATTTAGTGTTTTTATATTTTCTCTTATAATTCCATGTGCTGAAACAAATTCTGAGTAAACTACGCTTGCACCGAATTCCTTGCATAAACAACGAAAAGGAAAATCAGTGACTCCTGCCATTGGTGCTAGAAAAATTGGAGTTTTAATTGAAATATGACCTATTTGCATAAAATAATTTAATTATTATTAATAAATAATCCTTTCATCTGTATTGACTATACAATAATATCGACCGGAATTTTTGAACATAAAATAAAATTTATAAAATAAATATGAGTAGAATTTGTGATGTAACAGGGAGGAAGCCAATGTTTGGTAATAATGTGAGCCATGCTCACAATAAATCCCGACGAAGATTTGATATTAATCTTCAAAAGAAAAGGTTTTGGTTGGCTGATGAAAATCGTTGGATTACATTAAATGTTTCTACTCAAGGCCTACGCTTAATAGATAAAATTGGAATTCGTAAAGTTGTCAATCAAATGAAATCCGAAGGAAAAAAAGTTTAATTTTTTATAAATTAATATAAAAACCACTTTTTTATAGTTTAAAGGAGTCTTTCTAGAAAGACTCCTTTTTTTATCTATCATTTCGAGTAAAAGTTTTATTCCTAATCAAATCATTTTATTCGTGTTGTCGCCGAATAAAAGCCGGAACTTCAAGGTCATTGCCATAAACAGTAGGATTTGAATCGTCAAAAAGCATTACCGGCTTGTTTTCATCTTCTTTTTCCTGCTCTGCACTCGATTGTTCATAAAGGGGCAGGTTTTCTTTTTCAGATAATATTTGAGTTTTGGTTTCTTTCACATTACTGTACTCTGTATGTTCTGTAATAAAATCATCCACAATTGCTTTTCGATTAAATCCTGTTGCAATTACAGTGACCATTATTTCGTCTTTTAATGATGGATCAATGACAGCACCAAAGATTATATTAGCATCTTTACCAGCTTCCTCAAATATTATCGATGTGGCCTGGTCAACTTCTATTAGGGTTAAATCAGTACTACCTGTTATATTTACAAGGACACCCTGAGCTCCAGATACGGAAGCATTATCTAATAAAGGGCTAGAAATAGCTTGTTGAGCTGCTAAAACGGCCCTTTCCTCACCAGATGCTGATCCCGTACCCATTACAGCTTCACCCATATTTTTCATAACTGTTTCAACGTCAGCAAAGTCCAGATTGATTAGCCCATGTACATTGATTAGATCAGAGATTCCTTTTGAAGCATGATGTAGAATAGAATCCGCTAATTTAAATGCCTCTACGACTGTTGTATCTTTGTCGACTATTGACATAAGCTTTTGATTTGGTATTGCAATTACCGTGTCACAAGCTTTACGTAATTCTGTTACACCAGCGAGGCCTCGATTCATTCGTTTTGGACCTTCGAAATTAAATGGGAGTGTTACGATCCCAACAGTTAAGATACCCATCTCTCGTGCGATTTGTGCCGCAATCGGTGCAGCTCCTGTACCAGTACCGCCTCCCATTCCAGCAGTAATGAATACCATATCTGCACCTTCTATCATTGATTGTACAACTTCTTTATCTGCTTCCATAGCATCTTTACCAATTTCTGATTTGGCACCAGCACCCAAGCCTTTTGTAAGATTCTTTCCAATTTGGATTTTATTTTCCGCACCATTATTATCAAGATCTTGTGCATCAGTATTAATAACCATGAAGTCTACTCCGCTCATGCCTGCTTGTATCATTCGATTCACTGCATTTCCACCGGCTCCGCCTACTCCAATGACCTTTAGATTTGCTTTTTGTTCTGCTAAACTATCAAATTCAAATAGCATAGTTTGCTCCTTTCTTTACCCTTGGTATGTTTAATGTAGAATTAAAAAAAATCATTAAATAATTTTTTCACATTAGTAATTGTATCTTTTACAAAACCTTTTCCTGGTTTATTAACATTTAAATCGGTCCCAAATCTTCTCCATTGAGAAAGACCAATGGCGCTTGCATATGATGGACCAGATGCGATATCAACTTCGCCGCTGATATTATTAGGTTTACCAATTCGAACAGGCATTCCAATAGTCTCTTGAGCTAAACCAGATAAATTTTTTAATTCAGAACCTCCTCCAGTAATAACCATTCCATAGGTTAATTTTTCGTTTATATCTGCCTTTGCAATTTCACGCATAACTAATTGAAGTATTTCTGCCGTCCTTGCTTCAACATATCTAGATAATTCATGTTCTGATATATTGCGTTTTAACTCACCATTTTTTGTTGGAACTTCAAATTCTAAATCTGGAGATGACATTGATGCTTTAGCTGAACCGTAAGTTTTCTTAATTTTTTCTGCCTCATCAATCCCAATTTGTAACATAACTGCTATGTCATTCGTTATACTAGCTGCACCAATTCCTATCGTTGATGTGTGACGTACACCTCCATCCAAATAGACGACTATATCTGTCGTTGATGCGCCAATATCAACACATACTACTCCTAATTTTTTTTCATCATGTTCAAGCGTTGAGAGGCTTGATGCTAATCCTTGGTAGATTATGCCATCAACACTCACTCCAAGCTCTTCAGCGCAACTTGCTAAGTTTGTTGCAGCACTTGTAGCAACCGTAATTAGATGTACTCGTGCTTCTAATCGTCTTCCAGTAAGTCCCACAGGATCCTGAATAGAATCCATAGAGTCAATTACATATTCCTGCGGCAAAACATGTAAAATATCACGATCCATTGGTAATGAAATTGCTTTAGCTAACTCTAATACATTAGAAACGTCATTATCAGTAATTTCATGTTGAATTGGAACGTTTGAGCCGTTAGTTCCTCCAATTGCAATTGCACCTTGCGTGTTAATCCCTCGCACATGATCTCCTGAAATTCCAAGCGATATATTATCAATATTTATATCTGCCATAGTTTGGGCTTGTTGAAAAGCATTTTCCATCTCATCTATCAATTTATCCCTATGGGTTATAGATCCTTTATTGATGCCAGTAGCAGGAGAGGTGCCAATACCAAGTAATTTTACACTATCTGATGTTGGATTTATTTCAGTGATGGCACAACATATTTTATTAGAACCAATATCCAATCCTGAATGGATAAATGATTCATGTTTTTGGGTTGATCGAATCATGTCCACTCCCTTGCTACTAGCTGTTTATTATATCGCATATCAATTAACCGAAAATCGGTTAATTGTCGTTGTCCTAAAGCTTTATCAAAACTTTTTAAAATATTGAATTTTAAACTTATATTATCTTTTCCAAGAACGACACGCGTTGGACGATCAGCAAGGATCAATACATATTCATCATCTTTATTCAAAGTCAATTCAGAAATATTTTCATAAAGATCTGCATAGTGAATGGATAATTTTTTCAAAATATCAACAGCTTCTTTAACTTTTGTAGAATATGTTTTTTCCCCTTCAGGATATAATTCTATTGCTGAATTAAATCCAGATAGAATAGGTATCAAGTAATCCTCACTATATTTCTTTCCTGGTAAGACAACAGCTTCACCATCAATCATTAACTGATTATCTATATTGATTATTCCTAAAGGTTTTCTTTCAACAATCTGAATATTAAGTCTGTTAGGAAAATGTCGGCTTACTCTTGCTGCTTTGACAAAAGGATTTGACTCTAATACTTTTCGAATCTCAACTATATCAGTACTATAAATAATATCATAGTCTAATTGACTAATAATTTTTCTATAGTCTTGTTCATCCAATATATCATACCCTGTTATAATTGGTTCATTTAGATTAAATACTTTTTGATAATTGGCCCATTTAATTGAAAAAATTAATGTTAGTATAAATGTCGTAAACAAACTCATTCCAATTAGAACTCTAAAATTAATTTTATGTGATTTATTTATTTTCATAGTTCAAAAGTTCCTGGTTTAAACCCTAGTGTTTTTATTTCTAGTTCCAGCATTATTCCAAATTTTTCTTTTACAGTTTTTCTTGCCAATCTAATTAGTTCAACTATATCAGAGGCTTTTGCGCTTCCATGATTCACAAAAAAGTTTGCATGTATAGGAGATATTTCTGCATCTCCAGACTTTGAACCTTTCAATCCTGCTTTATCAATATAAAATCCTGCAGCACCTTCGTCCGGATTTTTAAAAATACTTCCTGCTGAACGATATTTTAGAGGTTGAGATTTTTTCCTACCACCACTTGCCATTGATTTTTTTTCTACCACACTTTTCTTGTCGCTTTGAATTAATTCAAATTCTGCGCTAATTAATATTTCATTATTTTGGAAAGACGAATTTCGATAACTAAATTGAATATCATCTGCCTTATATCTTCTTAATTCTCCTGACATTGTCATTACTGTGACTTTTTTCAAGTAATTGGATATTTCGCTACCAAAAGCACCTGCATTCATTATGAGAGCACCTCCAACTGTTCCAGGAACCCCGATTAAACTTTCAACTCCAGAAAGACTACGACTTATACATTCCTTAACAAACTTTCCTAACATAACACCGGATTGACAATATACTGAAGTTCCTTCTATAATGAGTTTTTTTAGAGAATTCCCCAATGTTATAACAATTCCATCAATACCATCATCTGAAACAAGAATGTTTGATCCTGAACCAACAAAAAACGTTGGGATTTTATGTTTGCTCGCAAATTTTAAAATGTTTGAAAGATCAACTTCATCTTTTGGTTTCACATATGCTTTAGCTGGGCCCCCTATGCCATATGAAGTGTGTTTAGACATGGCTTCATTTTTCAATAGAGACCCTTGAGTTATATCGCTTAGCTTATTTGCACTATCCACTTTAGGCTGCTTTCTCTTTGCTTAATAAATATTCAAAATATTTGTGGCCATATCTCCAAATTGTTCCTGCACCAATAGTAATAACCATATCATTCTTTTGAGTAACATTATTTAATTCATTATTTAAATTTTCTATATCATTAATATAAAATACGTTCTCGTGACCTGCAGATTTAGCTGCATTAAAAACCAATTCTCCTGTAACTCCATTAATAGGTTTTTCTCTAGCAGGGTATATATCAGTTACTAATAAAACATCACAATTCATGAATGCTGCAGCAAATTCTTTATAAAAATATTTAGTACGCGAGAATAAATGAGGTTGAAAAACAGCAACGATACGACGATTCCATCCATCTCTTGCAGCTTGCAACGTTGCTTTTACTTCAGTTGGATGATGTGCATAGTCATCCACTACCATTACTCCTTGAGCCGTTCCCTTTATTTCAAATCTTCGACGAACTCCATCATAACTCATAATCCCATTGATAATTGTTTGCATATCTAATCCGAGTTCAAAGCCAACTGCTATTGCCGCTAGTGAATTAAGAATATTATGTTTACCAGGGACGTTTATTTCTATATCACCATATTTTTCACCCGTATGATAAAGAGAATATGTTGTCTTATCTTCACTATAAGAAATTTTATTGGCACTGAATGTGGATTCTTTTGAAAAGCCGTAGGTAGTAGTGGGACGTTTTATCTTTTCTAATATTTTTTGGATTCCAGGAGAGTCTGAGCACGCAACCACTCTACCGTAAAATGGAACGGAGTTAGCAAATTGAGTAAAAGAATTATGAAGATCATTTAAATCCTCATAGCAGTCCATGTGTTCTTCTTCAATATTTGTAAGAACTGCAATTGTTGGCCTAAGTTGCAAAAAACTTTTATCATATTCATCAGCTTCAACTACAATAATATTTCCTGACCCTAATTTCGAATTAGTATCAAGGTTTTTTACTAGACCACCAACCACGAGAGTTGGATCCATTTTTGCGCAAGATAAAAGAGCTCCAATCATAGAAGTAGTTGATGTTTTCCCATGCGTCCCAGACACTCCGATACTTGTTTCTTTCAAAGCTATCAGCGCGCCAAGCATTTCAGCTCTTTTGACAATAGGTATTTTATTTTTTTTGGCTTCTATTAATTCCGCGTTATCTTTACTAATTGCGCTAGAATAAACCAAAACTTCTGCATCCTTTACATTTGATCCATTATGACCAAGAAAAATACGTGCCCCACTATTCATTAATTTTTGTGTTATTTCAGTCTTATTTATATCAGATCCTGTAATACTGAAATTTAAATTGATTAGCAATTCTGCAATGCCGCTCATCCCAATACCCCCAATGCCAACGAAATGAATTTTCTTTACCTTACGAAACATTATTTTATGAGCCCTATTGCTTCGTCAACAATATTTCTGGTCGCATTTGGTTTGCCCAGTTGGAAACTAGCTTTAGACATCTGAGCCAAACGGTCTTCATCTATTAAAAGAGTCTGAATTGTCATTGTGACTTTTTCATGATGTGCCTCTTTTTCATTGAACATACAAGCTGCACCATGATTGACCATTGCATCTGCATTTTTTGTTTGGTGATCTGCAGCTGCATTGGGGAAAGGAATGAGGATCGATGGCTTTCCACATGCTGTTAATTCTGAGCATGAAATAGCTCCAGATCTACTCATGACCAAATCACTTACCGCATAAGCACTTGCCATATCTTCAATAAAGGGCAAAACTTTAACAGCTCGATTCTCATGTTTTTTATAATTATTGTATAAATTTTTTCCAGTTTGCCAAATTACTTGAATATTTGAAATAGAGAGGCTTGAGATCATTTGATTCATCAATTTATTTAATGCCAGAGATCCCTGACTACCTCCAAAAACAAATAATGTTTTCTTAGAGGGGTCAAAGCCGAACTTCTGAATACCATCTTGACGATTTCCCTTGTTTATCTCTTTTCTAACAGGATTTCCAGCCATGATACATTTGTTTTTTACATATTTACCTGCATCTTCAAATGCTATACAAACCTTGGTCGCTTGATTTGCAAACCATCGCGTGGTTATGCCTGGGTAGGAATTTTGCTCTTGAATTAAGGTTGGGATTTTCCTTTTAATTCCCTCTCGAAGAGGTAGAGCAGCAGCATATCCACCTGTACCAATAACCAAATCAGGTTTGATATCATTAAACAGCTTTTTTACTTCGATAATTGATGAAAAAATTCTTACTGGCAATAGTAAGTTTTTCCCAATACTGTTAAAACTTATGCTTCGTTGAAACCCTCTAATAGGCAATAAAGAGTGTGATATATTTTTTACGGGAAGCACATCTTTCTCTATTCCAAATTCTGATCCGATATAATGTATTATTGCATTTGGATAGCGATTTTGGATTTCATCTCTTATAGCCAATGCAGGGAATAAATGTCCGCCAGTGCCACCGCCAGAAATAATGACATTTATCGAGTAACTCATTATAATATTGGCCTCCATCCAGATATATGATTTACACTGCGTTTCGCTTGGCTGATATTTAGCAGGATTCCTAGGCATGCAAGATTAGCTACAAGGCTACTCCCACCATGACTTATTAATGGCATAGGTAAACCAGTCACAGGAAATAGTCCTGTTACAACGGCAACATTAATAAACGCATAAATAATGATACTAAATGTTATGCCAAATGCTAACATTATACCGAATGGATCGTTGGTTTCTTTTGCAATTTTAATTCCTCTTTGAAAGATTAGAAGAAAAATAGTTAAAATAATAAGAGCTCCCCATAGCCCTAATTCTTCACCAATTATAGCAAAAATAAAATCTGTGTGGGGGGTAGGAAGAAAAAGATTCTTTTCCATACTATTACCTAGACCCAGGCCACTTATACCGCCATTTCCCAGACTAATTAGAGATTGTTGGGCTTGATATCCTATCGCTTCTCGTCCGGTACCACCACCATCAAAATTGAAAATAGATCCAAGCCAGTAAATGACCCGCTTCAATCTATAAGAACGCATCAACATTACAGGAATCATAACTATTGCACCCATGATGCTAGTCGCAATTATATGAGTTGAACGAGCCCCTCCTATAAACATCATGCATAAACCTATTAATCCAATTACTGCTGCTGTACTGAAATCAGGCTGAATAACAATAGTAAATAGGATACATGCCATCAATATTATAGGTGGCGCAAAGCCAGCATATAATTCTTTTATTTTATCTCTTTTTTTATCAATATAATATGCCAAATAAAGAATTAGAGAAAATCTTGCTAAATCAGAAGTTTGAACTGTTATGAAGCCCAAGTCCAGCCAGCGCGCAGGGAAACTAATCCCTTTTATCATATAAATAATTTTTGTTGCTAATAATAATATAATTGAGCTAATCATAAGATAGGGGGCAAAATGTTTTAATTTTCGATAATCGGTTACAATGAAAAAAAACATTGCTACCATACCTACAATCATTCGTTTTAAATGTGATCTTAAAAATAGTGTATCCGATGATCCATTTGTTTGATTGAGTGAATACGCAGAACTAGCACTATAGAGCATTACCGTTCCTATTCCACAAAGAAGGATTATTAAACCCAATAATAATTGGTCATACTTTTTTGTAATAATATCTAATTGACTCATGCCGTAGCTATCTTTTTAACTAATTTTTTAAATTCAAATCCACGTTTTTCAAAATTCGGGAATTGATCAAAGCTGGCGCAGCCCGGAGATAGAAGTACTATATCTCCGGGGACTGCATTCAGGTGGCAAAACTCTACCGCACCCCTAAGGTCTTTAACTTTTTTCAACCTTACCGCATCCCGTAGAGCTATTGATATTTTATCACTTGCCTGACCAAAGGTAATTATTTTTTTTACTTTGTCTTTAAAATGAGGAATAATGTCTACAAAATTTCCGCCTTTGTCTTTGCCGCCCATAAGTAATAAAATATTTTGATCAAAACTATCCAGAGCTACTTTTACTGAATCAAGATTTGTCGCTTTTGAATCATTATAATAAGATACGCCTTCAATTTCCATCACATATTCAAGTCTATGCTCAACACCTGAAAAATTTGACATGATTTTTTTTATCTGATGATTTGGTATCCCAATTAACCGACTTACAGTAGCAGCTGCAAGAGCATTTGACAAGTTATGTTTCCCGGGAAGAGAAAGCTCCTCCAAATCAATTAACTTAATTTTTTCATCAGTGCATATCTTTGTCGCGTTCACATTAAACATGGTTTGATTCTTTTTTTCAATACTGAAACCGTGAGTTTGAGGTTTTAGATTTCTTAATTCTTTATTAAGAGTTGTGTCATCTAGATTAAAGACTATATGATCTTTCTCATTTTGATTCTTTACCATATCAAGTTTTGCTTTTACATATTCAGACATACTGGAATATCTATCAAGGTGATCAGGGGTAATATTGAGGAATACAGAAATAAATGGTTTGAAAGAGAAAATATGTTCTAATTGGAAACTTGATATTTCCAATATATAAATACGGTTATTTGGTTTATTTTTTAGATCATTTAATATAATATCTGAAAAAGCTGTGCCAACATTTCCTCCCAGGATAGGATTAAAAGAGTTAGTATTACACATGTTATTAATAAGATTTACTGTTGTCGTTTTACCATTTGAACCAGTAACGCTAACAATTGGATAATCTGCATACCAACTTGCAAATTCAATTTCACTTATTACTGGAATTCCTTTGGATTTTGCTTCTTTTACCACGGGCGAATCTTGAGAAACTCCAGGAGATAGAACCCAAAGCTCCCCATCAAAAATCTTATTTGTATGATTTCCTATTTCAACTTCTATTCCAATAGATTCTAAAGAATTAGATCTTTTTTTTATATCAGGGTTGAAGTTCGCATCACTTACAAAGACTGAAGCGCCCAAAAAATGAGCTAAATTTGCCGCGCCTTCACCACTCTTACCCAAGCCAATAATTGTAACATTTAGATTATTAATATCTGTATTGTGCTTATTTGAGTTTTCAATCATCGTATTTTAAAGGTGGTAAGAGTTAGCAATGCAAGTAGTAAACCAATAATCCAAAAGCGCGTGACAACTTTAGATTCGGGAAAACCTTTTAGTTCATAATGGTGATGGAAAGGAGCCATTAAAAAGAACTTGAGGCCTGTTCCTGTTTTCTTTTTTGTATATCGAAAATATCCTACCTGAATAATTACAGATAAAGCCTCAGCCACAAACACCCCTCCAATAATAATTAATAATAATTCTTTCTTCAGAAGTATTGCTAAAGTTCCTAATGCAGCGCCGGTAGATAATGAGCCTACATCTCCCATAAAAATTTCCGCAGGAGCAGAATTAAACCATAAATAGCCTAAGCATGCACCTACACAAGCTGCAGTAAAAATAGTTAATTCTCCAGCACCAGGAAGATAGATTATATTTAAGTAATCTGAAAAATCTACGCGACCACTCACATATGCAATAATTGAAAAAGTAGAAAATGATATTGCAAGAAGGCCCGCTGCAAGTCCATCCAAGCCATCAGTAAGATTGACGGCATTAGATGTGCCTGTAACTACTAAAATGATCATTAAGGGGTATATCAGCCCAAAATCAATCACCGAGTCTTTTAGGAATGGTACCGAGGTTAGAGTTCTTATATTTTCCCATGCTGGAGTATTGTAAATCCAAAATGTTATAATAAGTCCAATGGCAACTTGTCCCGCTAACTTATATCTAGCTACCAATCCTTTTTTAATTTTTTTAATTGATTTAAGATAGTCATCAATGAATCCAATACATCCCATCCAAATTGTAGATATAAGCAAAATTTGTACGAAAGAGTTTTTTATATCAGCCAAAAGAAGGGTAGGGAGGATAATTGCAGAGAGAATAATTACCCCCCCCATAGTTGGAGTGCCTCTTTTTTTATAATGGCTCTCCGGGCCATACTCGCGAATTTCCTCACCTATTTGATTTCTGTGAAGTATGCGAATAATGGCTGGTCCGAGGATGAAACTGATAATTAATGCTAGAATAGCTGCGGCAGCGCTACGAAAAGTGATATATTGGAAAATATTCAATGGTGAGAAAAAATCGCGAAGTGGATATAATAAATAATAAAGCATATATATTAGATTATTTGCTCAACGATTTTTTCCATTCTCATTCCTCTTGAACCTTTTACCAATATTTTATCACCTTCAGAAATAATTTCATTTAGATTAGATAAAAGAGATTCCTTTTGCTCAAAATGTTTGTGAAGGATAGAATTATTTATTTCTTCATGAGCGACAATTGTCTCATTTCCAATTGTAAATACGACTGAGAGTTCTTCTTTTTGGCATTTTTTCCCAATTATACGATGCTGGTCTTCAGAGGAGTCTCCTAGCTCTAGCATGTCCCCAAAAACAAAAATTCTTTTTCCATTCCCACTAAATGCCTTAAGATAATCGATTGCCGCTATTGTTGAGTCAACATTTGCATTATATGTATCATCAATTACGGTAATCTGCCCATTCGTTTTTATTTCGCAACGACCTTTAGGTGGTTTGGAGGTTAATATTCTATCTTTAATTGCTTCCCAGGAAAGGCCTAACTCGCTTGCAATAGTGGAACAGGCGATCACATTTTTTGCAAAAGAAAGATTTTTTGAGTTAGTTTTGATTTCTTCTGCATCAATCGTAAGGATAATTGAGCCATCATTATTATGGTGAAGATCTGTAGGGTAATCGCAATTTGACGTTAAGCCAAATGTGATTGAGTCACCATATGTTTCCAAATCATTTATCCTGTTATCTGCGGCATTAATAAATGAGAGGCCACTAGATAGATATTTAAATAATTCACCCTTAGTATTTGCCACAGTCTGAATATCTCCAAACCCTTCTAAGTGAGCAGGAGCAATGTTAGTAATCAAGCCATGAGTTGGGCGAGCTATTTTGCAGAGTTTTTCTATATCTCCAGGTTGATTTGCTCCCATTTCTAATATTGATACTCCATGATACTCTGTTAATCTTAGAAGCGTTAATGGAAGACCAATCGATGTATTATAATTTCCTTCTGTGGCATGAATATCATATTTTGCTGATAAAATATATTTTAACAATTCCTTAGTAGAAGTCTTACCATTAGAGCCAGTGATTCCAATTACAGGAATTTGAAATTGATCTCTCCAAGTTTTTGCTATTTCGCCAATAGCATATACAGGATCATCTAGCTTTATAAGCTTACCTTTGAAATTGTCAATGCTCTGGCTAACTAAAGCAGTCCTTGCACCTTTTGCAAAAACTTCTTCCAAGAATGAATGTCCATCAACTTTTTCTCCAGAGATAGCAAGGTATAGATCACCTTCTTTTATATCCCGACTGTCAGTTGAAATTCCATTCACTTTTTCAGATAAAGGCTCATCTAAAGTCATATCAAAGATATGTTTGAATTTGTCAGGATTTGGTAAGTCAATGCGCATTAAACAAGACCTTGAATAATCTCAATATCAGAATAATTAATTTTTTTACCGTTTATTTCTTGATAATCTTCTCGACCTTTACCCAAAACAACTAATATATCGCCACTGCTTAAACTTTTAATCGCCATTTTTAATGCTTTCCCTCTATCTTCAAATAATTGAAAGCTATTTTCTTTTAGATCTTTTATAATTTGATTATTTATATCAATTATATTTTCTGTTCTTGGATTATCAGGAACAATCCACATAATATCTGAATAATCTTCAACAATTTTCCCCATTTCAGGACGTTTTTCATGATCACGGTCACCACCGCATCCAAAAAGAACATTAAGTTTCGAATCCTCTGGCTTCATTCTTTTTATAGTATGTAATACTTTTTTATAGGCATCTGGAGTGTGTGCATAATCAACAATAATTGTTGATTTATTTTTTAGTTTAATAATTTCCATCCTACCTGGGATGATATCGCATTCTGACACACCCTTCTGGATAATGTCCGGCTCTATATTTAATGATAATGCAACGCTAACAGCGCACAATATGTTTTCAACATTATATTCTCCAACAAGAGATGAAGTTATTGGAATCTTTTTATTACCATAATTGAGTACAAATTCAACCCCATCAAAGCAGCTAATAAGGTTTGTTAAGTAAATATCTGCATTACTCTGCTTTGAAACTGAAACTATTTTTGCTTTTGAATTTTTCGCTATTTCTAACCCCATTTTATCATCACAATTAATTACTGCCGTATTTGAAGGTTTAAGCATTTGAAATAATTTAGATTTAGCTTCAAAATAATCTTCCATATTCTTATGATAGTCTAAATGCTCATTCGATAAATTTGTAAATACACCTACGTTAAATTCTACATCAGCAACTCTAAATTGATCCAAGGCATGAGAGGATACTTCCATTATTACATGGCTAATATCCATTTTAATAAACTCTCTAAAAGTACGATGTAGACTTACAGGGTCAAGAGTTGTGAGCGTTTTTGTCGTTTTAAAACCATCTGCGATGGTTCCTAAGGTTCCTAATTGTGCACATTTGAATCCGTTGGCTTTGAAAATAGAATATAATATGGATGCTGTAGTCGTTTTACCGTTTGTTCCAGTAATACCAATAATATTTAAATCTTTTGATGGGTTATTATAAAATGTTGAAGCTATTTTGCTAAGCGCTGCTCTAGTATTGCCCACTCTTATATTTGGTATAGAAACAGCATTTGAGATATGCCTATCAGATATTATTGCAGAAGCACCATTATTGACAGCTTGTTGAATATAATCATGCCCATCAGTTGTAAATCCTTTTATTGCGACAAAGAGGCTTCCTTGATTCACTTCCGGTGAATAAGTGCATATATTATCTACATTAATAGATGGAAGAGATGTAGTATCTATTGATAAATTTTTAATTAATCTTTCCAATTTCAATTATTAATTCAACCCTATGGTACATATAGCGCCTGGGAGTTTTTTTGTTCCCGGAGTTGGGCTTTGCCAGACAACATGTCCAGATCCTTTAAATTTTGCACGCAAGTTTGATTTAATAAGCATTTTCTTGGCTTTTTTTATGCTCATTCCTCTGACATCAGGTACAACAGCATATCCATCTTGGTAAGTGCTTAACGGGACTAAAGGATTATCCCTCAAATCGTCGGCAATCAATATCTTAGGATGGTCTTTTGGTTTAGGTGTCTGATGCTTTATAGTGTCATCAACGTTTATTATCCGCTGGGCCACTCTCCTAAAGACAGGGGCAGCTCCATAGCCCCCCCAATGATAGCCATATTTAGGTTCATCTAATATAACAACCCCAACAACTTGAGGCTTTTCAGCAGGGAAAAACCCAGCAAAATTGGAAATATATTTGTTAGAGTAAGCCCCATCAATAAATTTATGAGCTGTACCCGTTTTCCCAGCAATAGACCAACCATTGATTCTTGCCTTACTCCCAGTTCCGTATTCAACGACATCAACGAGCATATCTTTCACAACTCCCATAATCTCAGGATTTCCTATCTTTCTAATAATTTTCGGTTCTTCAGTATAAATGACTTCGCCCTTTGATGATAATATTTGTTTAACTAAACGAGGTTTAATTAAAAAGCCACCATTTGCAATAGCAGCATAAGCAGATGCTAATTGAAGTGCAGTAACTCCAACTTCATACCCAATTGACACCTCCGCTAATGACATTTCACTCCAGTCTTTTGTTTTTCGCAATTTCCCTTTTGCTTCTCCTGGGAATCGAATTCCAGTTTGAGTGCCAAATCCAAAATTTCTTGAAAATTTATACAAAGGTTCTCGGCCTAATTGTTGAGCAATTTTTATCATTCCAACATTGCTAGAATGCGCAATAATTTGAGTGAAGGTTAGTAGTCCGAATTTTTCATGATCGGAGATCACTTTTCCTGCTATAGTTACCTTTCCTTCTTTGCAGTTAAATTCCTCATAAAGTGAGACAGCATTGGTAGCAACGGCTGCCGTTGCAGTTACGATCTTATATGTTGAACCCGGCTCAAATTGATCAGTGAGCACTCGATTTTTTTGGTTTTCTATAGGAGATAATTCATGTTGATTTGGATTGAAATCCGGGATTGAAGCCATTGCAAGTATCGCACCATTTTGAGGATCAATCATTATCCCCATTGCGCCTTTTGATTCAGTTTCTTTGATTCTACGATTTAACTCTTCATGCAGGATGCTTTGATACTCTAAATCAATAGTGAGCTGTATGCTTGATCCATCAATTGGAGGATTAATTGGGAAACTCGTTTTGATTTGAGATCTACCTTTTCCATCTACTTGCTTTACTACCCAGCCAGCTTTGCCAGTTAAGTGACTGTTGAATTCTTTTTCTATACCAGTCAATCCTCTGTCATCTATGTCTGTAAAGCCAACGACTTGTGCGGCGATATTTTCTTGAGGATACGAACGTCTTGATTTTCTTTCAATTACAAGCCCTGGAATTCTCTCTCCTAGAAGTGTTTTTACTCTACTTTGTCTTAATTTATGCTCAAGAGGAACGAAACTTTTTTTTGTATTTAGTTTATTTATATAATATTCTACATCTCTACCTGTAACATTAGAAATTTTAGCTGCAAAGAGGGTTTTGTCTTTAATCTTTAGCGTTTGAGCTCCTAAAGAATAGTGAATGATATTTTGAGTGAGGGCAACATTTTTTCTATCATAGATATTGCCCCTTATTGCTAATAATTTTTCATTTTTTTGCCCTTGGCTGATTCCTTGCTTTTTATATTCATCACTTTGAATCACCATGATTTGGAAAAGTCGAGTTGATAAACCAATCCATCCCAAAATAATTAATAATGAAACGGCACTTACTCGGGAACGAAATTTTTGATAAGTTTTAGTCAAAAATTACTTGTCAAAGAATTGTTATTAATATAGATAGTAAGTGTTTCTGGCTCTGCTGGTATCATTCCTAATTTATTTCTAGCAAAATTAGATATACGTGTACTGCTAGATAAGCTTGCGATATCCATCTCTAATTCCCGAACAGAGTTTTGAAGCTCTTTTATAACTTGAGTTTGGATTTCAATGCCAAGCATATTTTCATCAATCTCAGTATACACCCAGAGGTATGCAATTAATCCAGCGATTGAAAGTATGGTTGTTGAAAAGAAGAGCAAGGTTTGAAAAAACTCACGATTTCTTTTTGATCGTCTCTTATGGTTTCTTATAGGCATCTAGATTAATCTTTCTGCCGCTCTAAGTTTAGCGCTACGAGAGCGATTATTATTTTTTCGCTCAGCGGCTGATGGGATGACAGGTTTTTTTGTTAATACATCTAACTTCCCTGACTGTTTTAATGATCGAAATGCATGCTTTACCATTCTATCTTCAATAGAATGGTATGACATTATGATAATTCGTCCACCAACAGCTAAATAATCGATAAATATATTGAGAAATATTCTCAGCTTTTCAAGTTCGCTATTTACTGCTATGCGTATGGCTTGAAATACGCGAGCCAGGGATTTGTTTCGCTTATGTGGAGGGGTTGCTTTGCGAATGGCTTCTTTGAGGTCATTCGCAGTCAAAATAGTTTTTATTGATTTTATAGATTTAGCAATTTTTCTTGAATGCCGTTCTTCGCCGAATTCAAAAATAATATTTGATAATTCTTTTTCTGAAATTTGATTGATAAGGTCTGCAGCAGTATTTGATTGTTCAGAATCAAATCTCATATCCAGAGCGCCAGAAGAATTGTAGCTAAATCCTCTAGTCTCGGAATTAAGCTGCATTGATGATAAACCCAGGTCTAAAAGGATTCCATCCAATTTAGATATACCTAACTCACCAATAACTTTTGGAAAATTATCGTAGGAAGATTTATATGTTACAATGGGAAGCGCAGAGGCACCAAAACGCTTATTGCATATGTCCAGTGCCTCCGCATCCCTATCAAGACCTATTAGCCTCCCTTTTATTGAGAGCTGCGTTAAGATCTCTGTGGCGTGCCCACCAGCTCCGATAGTGCCGTCGAGGTAAATTCCATCGGGCTGCAAGTTTAAATAATTTGTTACTTCCGAAATCATTACAGGGGTATGGATTTGAGTATAATTCTGTAATGATTTGGTTTTCATTATAGTACTATCTGACTTGCGAGCTCATCAAATTCAGATGATTTTATTTCGTTGAAATCTTTTTCCGCAGTGTGCAATAGCTTTGGATTCCAGATTTCAATTTTATTAACCATTCCAATTATTAGTGCATCTTTTTTTAATTTTGCATAATGAATTAAATTTTGCGATAAAGCTATTCGACCCTGTTTATCGTATTGAACCGTAGAAGCATATCGGACGGTACTTCTGACAAAAGAACGATTTATTCGAGAAAGAGAAGAGAGCTTCCTAAGCTCGTCTTCAATAGTTAGCCATATTTCAAGAGGATAGACCCATACGCAAGTGTCCATGCCTCTAGTAATAACAAAAGAGCGTTGATTCTCCTTACTAAGTACATTCCTGAATTTGGCCGGGATATTTAACCTGCCTTTGCTATCCAATGAGTAGGAGAATTCCCCTGTAAATGTATTTTTATTAATAGTCATTATAGTTTTTATCGTGGGATTATTACCCACAATTAACCATAATCTATCTATTATTACCCACAATTGTCAATAAAAATTATACGTATACATTATTTAGATACTTATAGAGATCTAATAAAGAATAACTTTAATAAAAAAATAATTAAAGTTTAGAGACGAAGTGTTGAAGGGTAAGTGTTTTGTTAGGATAAGAAATGTTAAGTAAAACTGGCCCCGCTGAAGATTTGAGATTTTTTATTTTATAATCATTTAAAAAAAGGTTTAATGTATTAGAATGTCCAAAAAGGATTTTAAATGAATGGTTAAAAGAATATTGATGATTATCTCCTCTGGGAATTACCGATTCTAATGCTTTTAAAGAATCGACTTCATATCGATACCAAAGACGCTCTGCTGTTGCAATTCGAAAAGTAAAAGGTGCTGAACTATCTAAGGCTTGTAAAGATTCCGACAAAATATCAAAATTATCAAATAGAATCTCTTCCCATAGTTTATCCTCTTCTTTAAATATTTTACTCAATGGTTCATCTTCATAATATTGACTAGTTTCTTTAGTACGCGTTTTTGTTTCTTCCTCATTGATTAATCGAATTATATATATAGCAAAAATTAGAATGGCTATAAGAACAGATCCCATAATAATGTCTTTTCGCATATGTTTAGCAGATCGTTTATTCGAGCTGATCTCAACAGAATTTTTTTTAATTTCTGGTTTTAGTGCTGATTTTTCTATCGCATCTTTTGTCTGATCAACTGGCTTGCGTTTTAACTCTATAGATTCTTCTGAATCTTTAATTATATCTTCTGGATTTGCTCCAATCTCTGCTGCGTAAGCTATAATAAATAGCCTTTGATATGTTCTTGTTAAGCTAGATAAGTCCCCACTTTCAATTGCCTTAAGTGTAGATATATTGATCTTAGTCCTTTTATTTATATCTTCAAGGCTAATACCTTTTTCTTTTCTAAGTGTTTTTAAATTTTTATATAAATCACTCATTACGACGAGGAAATTACAAGATGGACCAACTTATGAAAACTTATTTTTATTTACTTATAAAGTACTATAGTAAATGTAATACTATTGTGCATTGATTGAACTTAAAAATTCTTCATAGAACTTCGCTAAGGGCAAGCCCATGACGTTATAGAAGCAGCCATTTATGCTTTGAACGCATGTTGCAAACCAATCTTGAATCCCATAGCTACCAGCTTTATCAAGTGCTCCATATGTGTCTATATAATAAGTGATACATTCTTTACTTAAAGTTTTAAATTTAACTTCTGTTCTTTCATGAAATGTATTAATTATACCTCGATTTAGGTGATGAATTGATACCCCAGTGAATACTTCATGAGTATTACCTGATAGCGTTTTTAGCATGACGTAGCTTTCATCATTATCTTTAGGCTTTCCAAATATTTTTTTATTATATGCTACGACTGTGTCTGCGCCAATTACCCAATGATTCTTATATCTATTTGCCACATTTTCAGCTTTCAAATTAGCATAATGTTCAACGAAAATATTTGGTTCTAAATCTAAACTTAGATCTTCATCTATTTGACTTGTAATTACTTCAAAGTTAAGATCTATTTGTTCCAATAATTGTTTTCTCCTAGGAGAATTAGAAGCAAGAATGATTTTATCTTTTACATTATTTATCATCTAAATATTGCTAGGCGCCCAATTTGATCTATTTTTTGTGAGCTATTTTTAGCGGTTACTTTGTATAAATAGGCTCCATTTGCTGGTAATTGTCCAAATTCATCTTTACCATCCCAATAAATATTATTGTGTCCTAATAGACATAATTCTGGCAGTATCTTTTTAATTCTTCTTCCTTCAAGTGAATATATATTAATAGACACTTCTGCATCCGCAGTTAATTCAAACGAAAATTTTGTATCCATTGACATTGGATTTGGAAAATTAAATAAGTTAATAAGACTTAGTTCATCTGAATTTGTGATTTTAATCCTTATTTCTGATTCACTGGGATTGTTGGCATTATCCCAAGCATTGACACGAAATGAAATTTCATCAGATTCTGGAAGATTATTAATAAGAAAAGTCCCCGTATTGATACTGTTCATATCATAAATAAATTTGTTAGTAATGTTTGTTTCAACTTGAGTAAAATTATTTGTCAATATCAATTCATGTTCTTTTTCACCTGTTAGATTAATACCTAGAGGGTCAGAAATACGAACAACAATGCTTTCTCCGTATTTTAAAAAATCTCCACTACGAAGATTCCTTCCATTTTCTGTTTCAAATGAAATGATTGGACCCTGGGTATCATTTGAAGGAGAACCAAGGGTTAATTTTATTCCAGTTACGGAACCCAAAGCTTGTAAATTACTATTATCTGTTACATTAAACCTTAAGGTTGCTGGATTCTTTGAATAAGAAATATCCTTAGGCACTCTAAATTGAGAGGATAAAATATTATTTTCATAGTTAAAAGATCCTCTGAAAAGAGTGGGACCATTCATTTGATAGGATATTTCTTCTTGTCGCGAAGCGTAATTAAACAATTTTTTTACTTCTTTATAACCATCTTCTAAAATAAAATAACCTTCACCCGATAAAAATGGACTTTCACCGGACAGTGTACCAATGGAAAGTGTTGATAGAGTATCTGGAGATACCTTGCTATTTTTTACCAATTGAGTTGGTATAGATATTTTCATTGCAGGGTCACCAAAAAAGTGAAATAATTCACCATCAGAACTACCAGTTTTTACTGATTGAAGAATTGACCCAATGGACTTATAAGTTACACTATCACCTTTAAAAATTTCTCTAAAAATTTTTTCTAAATATTGGATATTGCTCGATACAGTTATTCCTCTTGTAGTAGTGATAACACCAGCAGCAGCATTAATAGATGAATTAATTAATGCTTCAGCAAAAGAATCTTGACCAATGGCATCAAATTGTCCCCAGCTGCATGTGCCAGCTATCCAAATAGGAAGTTTTAATTCGGCCTGCATAGAGTTTATATCATTTCTTTCTTCATTTATTATAAGCAATTTTTCCTGTGCCCATTGAGTGGGATTACCGTGACCAATAAAATTAATAAGAGCTGTTCCAGATGAGATTTGATTAAATAGTGCTTGCGTAGCCTCTGGTTTAGTAACACCAAAGGTAGACCCATCAATCACTTCTGGATAATCAACCATATATATTTTTTTAGTTTCCATAAAATTGGGTATAATTTTTGCAAGCCTTTCGGAATTTATTGTATGACTTTTTCCCATGGAGAGCTCATATAGCTCACGTTCTGGGCGAGCAGGATCATCTGCTATAAGCGTAATACGTTGTCTCCAGAGGCCCATTGGGGTTTTGGTTTCAAATTCAATGATTTTGCTAATAAAATTGCTTACATCATCATTTGATTTGGCTGGTACTCTCCCGGTTGCCATCTCTGGAATAATTCCATTAAATGAAACCAGCCTATCATCTGTTGAATGAGAATAACGAGTCCCCAATTGTATTGTAGGAACTTTTATTCTTGATTGATCAGTGATGTTTCTATAATCGTAATCAGCATCACCCATAAATAGAACAGTATAAGGTTTTGTAGACCAATTCTTTTGGGTCCAATGTAAAAAGTGGCGAATGGCAATTGGATCTATATTTCCGCCTGAAAATTCATCATAAATATTTTCAATAGGAACATATATTGTTTTTTTTCGATGGTTCGCTAATAGCTGCGATTGGGTTTCAAATTCTTTTGGACCCAATATTATATGATCTGCTCCATTTAAATTTGATCTTAAAAGATTCCATTTTTTTTGTCCTACTAAAATCAATTCAGAAACAGATTCTAAATCATTAATTCTAAAAACTCCAAATTTCTGTTTATTTTCAGATGGAAGATCAATATTCATTGTGGCATTTTTCTCAAAAGTATTTAGAGGAAGATTTACGGGTGTCGAGGGGACTGAAATATTCCAAATGACTAAATCGTTTCCTTCAAAGATAAAAGTTATTTTTTTTGATTTGATTGGAGAGTAAAACTCAAATGGCTCTGAATACTTTAATTCTCTATCATATGAAAGTGTAAAATAATCAAAAAATGGTTCAGAATTAGGATTCTCAGAAAAATTCTTAATTTGGAAAGTCTGATCACCGTTTATAAGTATATCAGAATTAAATAAAAAAGACTTTGATTTATGATTAAGGCTTAGCCAATCTATATTTGCTAATTCTTGATTATTTGTAGAAAATAAAATCTTATGATTAGTATTTTGATATATTGTTGGAACTTTTTCATTTCCAATCATGCCAATTATACCTTTAGCAGATTGCGAATCAAATGGAGAATCGATATTTACTTTGAACGAATAGGAGTTTCCATTTTTTATGGTATTGTTCCCCCATGAAAGTCCTGATTCATTGGGATTAATTAAGTCCTCTTCTGAATGAATATAGCTAAGGCCATAATTTATTTTTTCTGAGCTCTCAGATACAAGATTTGCAGTTTCAATTCTACTACCTCTTAATGAATTGTTCGCAGGAATTAATAACCAATAGACTGTTTTTGTAAAATATAGATTCTGATGCCATAAAATTCCTTCATTTTTTTGGTTAAAACCACTTGGCCCCCTCCCGTAAAAGATAATTGTGTCATCATCAGAAAGATTTCCATCAGATTCACCAATAATTCTAATTGGTATTTCAA
>CAYRYZ010000010.1:0-27924 GCA_964428745.1 uncultured bacterium
TTCTCAATTGCATCTAGTAATGCACCGTTTTTCCTTAAGATATCCCATCCAGGTTTTAAAACTTTCCTTCCCCATTTTTCACCGCGACTGCATAAAATAACGGGATTATTTTTTTTTGCCGCTGGTGTTTTAGCAAGCAATCCAGACTGAAGTGCTGGGATAGATATTCCTAAAGCAGATATGGATTTAATAAACTTTCTACGATCAATCATATGATGAACCTCACTTATCAATTGAAAAACTAAAATTAATTATATAGGAATCTAATGCAAAATTAGAATGATTGGTGACACAGACTACATTGAATTAATTTCGGTGGCCAAATAGGCAATTTATTTATGTCAAAGTCTTACCCCGTAACATTAAATCAAATATTTCGTTTGTGGTTGCCTTTAGCAGGAAGCTGGTTTTTAATGGGAATAGAATCACCCATGCTTACTGCTTTCGTTGCTCGCATGGCCACACCTGAAATCACTTTAGCATCATGGGGTTCATTGGTTTATCCTATCTCACTCGCGATTGAAGGTCCAATTATAATGCTTTTAACCGCAAGTACAGCGCTATCTGAAAATCGGAAAGCCTATAATAAGCTTTTCAAATATATGATTGTTATGTCGGTAGTTTTATCTCTTCTTCATGTATTATTGGCTTTTACTCCATTATTTTATTTATTGGCTGACAATTTAATGAATATTCCTAAAGAGCTTTTGGGACCAAGTCGTATAGGTTTACAGATTATGACACCATGGACAATTATGATTGCATGGAGAAGGTTAAACCAGGGTGTCATGATTAAATATAGTAATTCTAAATTAGTTGCCATAGGAACGCTTATACGTCTTGTATCTCTAATATTTGTTTTATCATATGGTAAATGGTTTACTTCACTATCGGGTATAGTAGTTGGATCTAGTGCTGTTGCAATTGCGGTTACAATTGAAGCGCTATATGCACATATTGCAGTTCAAAAAATATTAAACAATAAATTACCTGCATCAAGTAAACACGATGAAATAACCCGTCAGAGTTTCACAAAGTTTTATTTGCCTTTGGCAATTACGCCATTAACTACTTTATTGCTTCATCCTGCTGGTGCTGCAGGAATGAGTAGAATGCCAGAGACGCTATCATCGCTTGCGGCTTGGCCTGTAGTATATGGCTTAGCATTTTTAATTAGATCAATGGGTTTTGCATTTAATGAAGTTGTTGTTGCATTACTGGGCAAACCGGAAGGGAAACGTCAGTTATTTCGATTTACACAAATATTGGCTTTCTCTACAGTGGCTTTAATGGGATTGATTGCTTTTACACCACTGGGTGAAATTTGGTTTCGTGATATTTCTGGGCTTTCTCCAAAACTGACACAACTATCATCGTTTACCATTATGTTTGCTATCCTGATGCCAGGATACCAGGCATATCAGGCTTGGTACGCAGGACTATTGGTTCACCATCACCAAACCAAGGGGATTAGTGAAGCAGTTATGATCTATGCATCATTGGTAATCATCGGTTTATGGATTGGTACACAAGTAGTGGATTTTCCAGGGATTTATTGGTCAATTAATGTCTTTGTTCTCGCAGGGCTCTGTCAAACTTTCTTTTTGCGATATCGTTATAAGAGGATTAGTATTTGAATATGGAAAAATCAGATTTAAAAGATAATGTGACCATTAAATCACCTCAGATTGATGATACGGCATTTATTGCAAAAGGGGCCCAGGTTATTGGCGATGTTATTTTAAAAGCAAATAGTTCAATTTGGTATAATACGGTTGCCAGAGCAGATATCAACCAAATCGTAATCGGTGAGTGCACCAATATACAGGATAATAGCGTAATTCATTTGGAAAATGATCAAGGTGTAATTGTAGGTAATGATGTAACTGTTGGACACAATGCGATAATTCATGGATGCACCATTGGAGATGGGGCCCTGATAGGTATGGGAGCAATTATTATGAATGGAGCTGTCATTGGCAAGGGTGCCGTTGTAGGCGCGGGGGCAGTTGTTAAAGAGGAAATGATAGTTGATGATTACGAATTAATCGTGGGTGTTCCTGGTAAAATTGTTAAGACACTTCCAAGGTCCACTTATGATGAAAATGTAAAATGGGCAAAAAAATATGTTCAATTGGCAAATATTCACAGATCAAATGGTGAGGGAAAATAATTGAAAGTTAAACGAAATGATCCCTGTCACTGTGGAAGTGAAAAAAAGTTTAAGGATTGTCATGGTAAAGCAGGACAATCTGAGCCGTGGAAGAAAATGTTAATCTATGGTGCAATTATTTTGGTGTTAATCTGGTTTATAATGGATCTTTTATCAACGGACAAGTCCGCCCTTAGCTCAACACCGCCAGGAAAAGTATGGTCAGAAGAGCATGGTCATTATCATGATATCAATCCAAGTACCTCTGTCCCTCAACGACAATTAAATATTCCTAGACCAGAGGGGCCCGCACCTGAAGGCAAGGTTTGGTCATCTGAGCATGGACATTGGCATGACGTCAAATAATAATACAATAATACTCTTTTTTTTTACTTTAGGACTGTTTCTTTTATCTTGTAGTGAGTCAGAGTTATGTATTGATAAGCTTCAGATAGATAGGGCTGCCATCTGCCCAGCAGTGTTTGATCCAGTCTGCGGGTGTAATGGCCTCACTTATTCAAATGACTGCGAAGCCAAAAAATCAGGTCTAAAAATGTGGGTAGAAGGTTCATGCCTAGATCCAAAAATAGAACCGATCAACAAGCCTTAAGCTTTTGAAAATTGTTTTAGCAACTCATAACAGAGGAAAAATGGAAGAAATGTCTGCTATTTTGGGTCATCTTCCAGTTCAGATCCTCACTTTAGATTCATTTCCCGAAATTGGTGATATCCCAGAGACTGGGGAGACACTTAAAGAAAATGCATTTATTAAGGCTGAAACAGTGCATAAACTTACAGGATTAGCCTCTCTAGCGGATGATACGGGTCTTGAAGTAGATGCGCTTGGTGGTGCACCTGGCGTTTATTCAGCAAGATATGCGGGTAAAAATGCAACTTTTGATGATAATTGTATGAAAATGCTTAAGGAATTGGAGGGTATTCCAATGGGTGAAAGAACTGCGAGGTTTAGGACTGTTATTTCCTTCGTGAGAAGTGAAGAAAAACTATGGACTGAAGGCGTGGTTGAAGGAGTCATTCTAGACCGTAAGCAGGGAGACGGTGGTTTTGGGTATGATCCTATTTTTTACTATCCAAACTTAAAAAAAACCTTTGCGGAGCTACAAAAAGGCGAAAAGAATAATATTTCACATCGTGGGAAAGCTTTACGTAAGTTCTCACAAATCCTTGAAAAAAGGATAAAAAGTAATAGTTAAACATAAAGGAGCTGACTATAGCCTCAACGTTAACGGATTAATATGACCACATAGGTGGTATAACTAAAGCCCGTAAGGGCCTTGTTAACAACTAAACATGGAGGTGGATCCATTGTTAAAACGGATCCTGATCGTCAGCATTCTTTTATGGGTGACCGTACTTTTTCCTGCATACGGCCAAGGGGAGCCGTCTATCTCGGATCTCCCTAATAATTGGCACCCAAATACTCCATATCTCTATAATCCTTATAAGCAAAACACCTATTCTTTAGTAATGCCTTATGACTCAAGCACATATACTAGTCGTAATCTGATCCGCCTTCCTTTTGTGGTCGTAAAAAATATTGATATTGCTAACGATTGGTCTACGATCACCTTTACCGGAAAATTCCTTGGTAAGTCATTAAATATTCCATTTGTTGCTCCATTAGAATGGTATTTAGATAGGCAAATGCAGATTAATCGTGAAGTCGCTATGTTTAAAGCAATTAAAGATACAGTAAGAACACGCGGAGGTCAGTCTCAGATATTACAAGATAACAGAGGGAGGGGGATTGAGGTCATCGGCCTTGATGTTGGTCAGTTGGGAAGGGTCTCGCTTTCAGCTCGTGGAAATGTAACACTTAAAGGAAACCTTGTATTTCAAGATCAAGAATTAATTCGATCAAAATTAAGCGAGACACGTAATACACATTTAGAGTTTGATCAAACGCAACGAATTAGTGTTGAAGGAAAAATAGGTGAAAGGGTATCTGTCAATGTTGATCAAGATTCGGAACGAGATTTTAATTGGGAAAATAATATTCGAATTAATTATAAAGGTGAAGAGGATGACATCATTCAATCAGTTGATGCTGGTAATGTTTCGTTGTCACTACCCGGCTCACAGTCTCTAATGGGTTCTGCCAGCCACCAAGGATTATTTGGTGTTAAAACAGTTTCTAAGCTAGGCCCGATGAATATAACAGCCATTGCTTCTGTTGTGAATACAGAGAAAAAATCTCAAGAATATAAAGGTCAGAGTGAAGCCCAAACTTATGAGATTAAAGACTATAACTATGTCGCTAACAAATATTTCTTTGTCCATGAATGGTTCAGAAATGGTATCTCAACGATAAAAAATGGAAAACAAATTTTTATTCCATCATTTTATCCACTTCAATCTGGGCTTCATTTGATAGGTAATGTTGTAATAAGAAATTTTGAGCTTTATCAATTAGATCAAACAACTAATGCAGAAACAAACCCTGGGACTGCATATGCAAATATAGATGAGCCTCAAGAAAGTAATGATCAAACAGGAAATTATAAACGCTTAGAGCAAGGTCAGGATTATGTTTTAAGCGAAGACTTAGGGTACATACGTTTACGGCAAAAGGCTAGTGATGAAGTTTTTGGCTGTACTTATGTAATTGCTGATCGTATAACAGGTGATACGCTAGCTGTTATTGGTGAAGGTATATCTGTAGCAAATGACTATCTAAAAATGAAAATGTTGAAACCTAGAAATTTGAATCCAAGTCACCCCGTCTGGCCTTTGATGTTCAAAAACGTTTATTACCTTGGTGCGAATAATATCAATAGAGAAGGTTTTGAACTTCGAATTATCAATGATCGTTTACCAGTACCCAGTCATTTAGATCCGCAGGGGAATCCATACATCACGCAATTTGGATTAGATAGTTTAAATGAGAGTGGAGTTCGTACATCGGATCAAAAAATTGATTTATCAAATGCAAACATTATTAGTTTAAGTGAAGGTGAAATATTTTTCCCATCTTTTCATCCATTTGCAGCAGATACTCTAGTTGATGGGAATCAGTCTCCTGGCTTAAAAGGTTCATTAGGGGAAGGTAAAATGTACTTTAGTACACAACAGACACAAATCACCAATGACAGTCGCTTTACAATTGCGGTTGATTACGCCAATCAAAGCTCAACAATAAACCTAGGTGGTTTTATGGTTGTTGAGGGAAGTGAGCAGGTGTATAAAGGTGGTGTCCCTCTTAAAAGAGGAATTGACTATCAAATAGATTATTTTAGTGGGACAATTGTTCTATCTGACGATATAGATCCGAATGCAGATCTTAGGGTGATTTTTGATAAGCATCAGATTGTGACTTTTGATAAAAAGACCATTATAGGTGTCCGTTCTCAAATGGATTTTGGAGAAAAATCTTTTATTGGAGGCACAGCCCTTTACTATAATCAATCCGTTATGAATGAAAAGGTTGAAGTGGGTTATGAGCCAATGAAAAATTTTATATGGGGTTTAAATGGACGTTTTCAACAAGATCTTCCATCTATGACTCGCACGTTGGATAAATTACCTATGATTGAAACAGAAAAACTTTCAGCATTTTCTTTTGAAGGAGAATTTGCCCAGATATTGCCTAATCCAAACCCTATTAATAGTAAAGCAACTGGTGATTATAACGGTGTAGCGTATATTGATGATTTTGAAGGTTCAAAACGTACAACATCAATCCCGATATTAAGACGGTTTTGGAGAGAATCATCAGCCCCTATAGATTTAAAATCAGGAGAATCAATTACACAAAGAAAACGGGCACGACTAAGGTGGTTCAATCCTTTTGTCCAGATTAGAACAAAAGATATATGGCCAAATTTATCTACTTCCATTCAAGCGCAGAATGAGACAACAGATATTATGATCTTAGATTATACTAAACGGGCTCATCAAGAAAATACTCCTGATGATTCTGTGTGGGCTGGAATTATTACTCCATTTTATTCAGGTGATTACGATCAGACTCAAACCAAATTCTTTGAAATTTGGTTACAATCCCCACCAGATATGGAAGGAACAATATCGATTGACCTTGGCCAAATAAGCGAGGATAGAGATGGGAATGGATTACTTAATACAGAAGATGTTCCTGTTGGTGGATTGATTGGAGATGGTATACTAGATGACGAAGAAGATATTGGATTAGATGGCTGCACAGATGAGAATGAAGATGGGTGGGGATTTTGTTTAGACATCGCGGGTCCTACATATAGTGATTATTTAGCATCAGGAGAAACCCAATTGATCAATACCTATAGTGATGTAGATCTAAATGATCCCAATGGTGATAATTTCGATTATTCTGAGGGTAGTAATGATTATAGGCATATTAATGGAACAGAAGAGAATGCGCTTGACGCTGGAAGATATCCTGATACTGAAGATTTGGATCGGACTGGTTTTTTGGACAGGACTAATAATTATTTTACTAAATCTTTTTCACTAAGAGATACGACTTATTTAGCTGGTGAAACACGGAAAAATGGTGTTTTGACAGGATGGAGATTATTTAGATTACCACTAATTGATTTTGAAACAAGTATTCCTGGTGAAAGCCGAGAGTGGAATAATATTCATCATATGCGACTTCGATTAAGCAATATTGCTGACTCCGCTTTTATATATGTTGCCAAAATTGAATTAGTTGGTAATGAGTGGCAAGAATTGGGGATTGCGTCTGATTCTACAGCAAAATTCAATAAAGAGAATGCGGATTCAATTTTTTCTATTGCCGTTATTAATACGGATGATAATGCAAACTATCGACCTCCGGAAGGTGTGCAAGGGGAATATGATCGTATTAATCAAATACGATCAAAAGAACAATCGTTGGTATTAAAATTCAATGAGCTTCCTGGAAAAGCTAGTGGCGCTGCGATGAAGACATTGATGTCTTTAAGTGGTGAACGTGCGCAAAGTTATTTGTCTTACGAAAAAATGAAAATGTATGTTTATGGATCGAGCCCTTGGATCAGTAATGAAAATTCAAATGTTGAAATTTTCTTACGATTTGGCCTGGGAGAAAATTATTATGAATTACGCCAACCTGTTTATGATGGTTGGGATGAGGGTAGAAATCGGAATTCTGTTGAACTTGATTTAGAGTGGTTAAGTGGATTAAAACTAAGAGATTCAACATCTGTAAAAAAGTTTAGAGACTCTGATATCTTTATGGATTCTACAAATTATAAAGAATATCGATTCACAGATGACTTGGGAGTAGAAACGGGAAAGGTCGTTCAAATTAAGGGGCAACCTGCATTAAATAGGATTCAGTTCTTTATAGTTGGGGTAAGAAATTTGATAGAGACTCCAATAAGTGGAGAAGTCTGGTTAGATGAGTTTAGACTAAGTGGCATAAATCGTGATAAAGGAATTTCGATGCGAGTTCAAAGTCGATTTAATTTGGCTGATATAATGAATACATCATTTGCATACAAGCGTCAAGACGCGGACTTTCATATGTTACAAAGCAGGTTAGGTTCCAATAGGTCAAATGAAAGCATGAATATCAATACTGGATTTAATTTAGATAAATTTCTTCCTTCAACCTGGGGATTAAAAATACCGATCTCAACAAGCTTTGTAAATTCAATTAGTCGTCCAAAGTATTTTCCTGGCCAGGATATTTTGGTCGATGAATCTAATGTTCCCGATTCAATATTAAATAAGTCTAATGCAATTACTGTTTCAATAGCAGCGTCTAAATCATCAAAATCAGATAATAAATTAATAAAATATACATTAGATCAAATGAATGCACGCTTATCGGCAAATCGAAGGAACATGTCAAATGAGATTCAAAAAGAAGTCTTAAATGAAAGTTATCAAGGTCAAATAAGTTATGCTTTGCCTTTTGGTAGAAACAATTATATAATGCCTTTAAAATGGATGACTTCTCTTCCCTGGATTGGAGAGAAGATGGGGAATACTCAATTATATTATACTCCTTCAGCTTTCAATGCTTCCATGAATTTTAATGAGAGATTATCTCAAAAAACTCCTAGAAAAGGTAAATCGTCTCCAGATGATTATAATTTTGGATTAAATCAATCCTATGCAATGGATTATAGGTTAACTCAATCAATAAATAGTAAATATAGCCGTGCTGTGGTAAGTAATATGAATGATCATAGAGGTTATATACCAGCAGCATTAGCTAAGGGGAATTTTGGTTTTGTTACTGATATAACTGAAAACTTTACTTCCTCATTTGCTCCTATGATAAAAGATTGGTTAAAGCCTACATTTAATTATTCAGCAAATTATCGATGGAATAAAGCCAGAGATAGTAATATAGAAGGATCAAATATTGGGAATCAACTAAGATTTTCATCGGGCATTAGTCTTTCGCCAATTAGATTGGTAGAATTAATCTATAAACCTTCTTCAGGAGGCTCAGTTCCACAGCGCCAACCCACCAGGCAGGCACCAGCTCGATCAAGGAGCAGAAACCCTGGAAAAAGATTTAGCGAAGAAGAAGGCGTTCAAGGTGTTGAACCAGTAAATCGTGAAGAATTGAAAAAACAAGAGGAACAAAAGAAAGAAAAAAAATCTAAACTCGCAGATAGCAAAATTTTAAAAAGAGTTCATGGTTTAGCAAGAAAAGTTAATCCTATAAATCTTTCTTATACTGAAAATATTAATAGAACAGGGATGGGCGTGTTAGGATCAGTACCTTTTGGCTATCGCTTGGGTACACAACGAGATCATGGATTAGATCATTCTGCGCAAGTTGGAACCAACACCGGTATTTTTGATCATAGACGTGATTTTTCAATACGATCAGGATTAAATCTAACTCGTGCCATGTCAATTTCTTTTAATTTCGCCCAAAATATTTCAAGTAACTTAAGAGGATCAGGCACTGAGCAGAGATCTATGTCTCGAGATTATTTTTCATATGGGAACTATCTAGATAATGGATTTCCTTTTGTGGGATGGTCACTTAGGTTAACTGGTCTTGAGCGAAATAAATTCATTGGAAAATATTTTCGTACTATGAGTTTAGATCATGCCACAAATGGTAAAGAGACTCGGGCATGGCAATTCGATCAATTTGGTGGCCCGGACATTTCATTTATAGATATCGATGACTTTATTACTAACTATAAAGATAGTGAGAGGACATCAAGAGTAAATATGAATTTTGCTCCACTGATCGGTGCAACTATTGCTTTAAAACAAGGTGTATCAATCAATATGAGACATAATAGAACTGTATCGCGAGAAATTACAGTTAATGGTGGAGCAAAAGTTTTTAATGATCAGTCATATCTATTATCCGCTAATTATACTCATCGAGGTGGCTTTATAATCCCAATACCATTTTTTGATAATTATAAGGTCAATAATCAGGTTAACTTCACCTTTAATTTTGATATGAACAAAAATCGAACACTTCAAAAAGCAATGGAAGCAACTAAATTTGCTGAAACCGCCTTTACTTCAAGTTGGAAGACGGGAATACGTTTAACTTATTCATTCTCACAATCTGTGAGCGGTAGTATGATTTGGGAGTATAGAGAAAGCGATTCCAAACATACAGGCAAGAAAGTCGATAAAGACTTTGGCTTTGATGTAAACTTGGCAATTAGAGGCTAATGAAAAAAATAATAAATATTGGATATCTTTTATTTATCACTTTTGTTGCTTGTCAGAAAAAAGTCCCAGATTTTAATGCTGAAAATGCATTTGAGCATTTAAAAGCTCAGTGTGATTTTGGACCTAGGAATCCTGGATCAGAAGGCCATCGTAAGGTTCTTGATTACTATATGAAAACATTAACACCTTTAGCTGATACTGTAATGACCCAGTCTTTTGTAGAAAAGATGCCTCGAACATCAGCAAAAGTAGAAATGAACAATGTCATTGCCCGGTTTAATTTGAAAGCATCTAAACAGATAATGATTTCTGCACATTGGGATACTAGACCATGGGGAGATAGAGGCAGAGATATAATGGGTAATAACCAACCTATTCTAGGAGCTAATGATGGAGCTAGTGGAGTTGCCGTTTTAATCGAATTAGCCCATATTTTAAAGAAAGAAAAACCCAATATTGGTGTAAATCTAGTTTTATTTGACGCTGAAGATTATGGCACAAGCGGTGATAATTGGACATATTGTAAAGGATCCCAATATTTTGCTAAGAATCTTCCAATACCATATCCTAATTATGCAATTAACCTTGATATGATTGGAGATAAGGAACCAGAATTTTATATAGAACGATTTTCATATGAACAGAATCCCTCATTGGTAATGGATCTTTGGCAGAAAGCTGAGTCTTTGGGCCTAAAATCATTCAAGAAAAGAGCTCAACATATGATTTTTGATGATCATGTTCCTCTTTATGAAATTGCAGGAATTCCAGCAATAGATATTATTGATTTTGATTACCCTAATGAAACTATGAACTATCATCATACTCAAAATGATGTTGTACAAAATTGTTCTCCCAAAGGATTAGGAGAAGTTGGCACATTGATGGTTCATCATATTTATGAGCAATAATGAAAAATAAAAGAAAACGATTAACTGTAATACTTATTTTTCTTAGCGTGATGATAAGCTGTGAAAAAACTGGTGTGATTAAAGAATCAGACCCTATATCAGATGTGAACTTTCATTACTTACAAGCATCGAATAAATTTTTTATTTCAGCATACGCTTCTAGTCAATATCAAGGTAGTAACTTAGATTCATTAATGGTTCTATGGCAGGGAGTTAGTTCAGCGGATACAGCAGATACTATTCGTCTTTTTGATAATGGTACCAAGGGAGACATGATATCACAAGATCAGTTATATAGTCGCAAGATTTTGAATCATAGTGATTCAATAAAAAATATTATTCCATCCTCAGCAAAGGATTCGATATTCTTTTCTATCATGGGTTTATATGGTGGAAAAAGTGTATCCCAATCTTTAATATTCTTACTTGGGAATATCCGCCCAAAAATTGGTACAGTGGTTGTGCCAGATACAGTTTTGCGTCCAGCCGCTAACCCAGACCCTAATATTTATAATACTATAAAATTTTCAGTGACTGCAACAGTATCTGATCCAAATGGAATTGATGATATTAAAAGAGTATTCTTTCGTTCATATCATGTTGGTAAGGATTCACTGATGAATGGAGGGAATCCAATTTTATTGTATGATGATGGAGAGAAAGATTCATCTGGGGATCTTCAAAAAGGTGATGGAAAATTTTCAAGGACTATATCGATCAATGAAAATGCACTTGTTGGAATTTACCATTGGACATTTGAAGCACAGGATCTTTCTAGCGCTTATAGTGATACAGTTAAAAAGGTATTGGTGGTAGAATGAAAAGGATATCACTATTTATTCTTCTTTGCCTTAACCTCAGTTATGGCCAAAGTGTTTTGCCAGGGCTCTTTAAGATAAACAAATCTTCTTTTGATAGTACAGCCTATAAAGGACTTAAAAGTAATATGATCAGTGATATTGTACCACAGGCAGATACTTTACTTTGGTTGGGCACAGGATCAGGGTTGGCAGTATTAAGAGATACATTTTCAATCCTTACCATTAATTCCAAATCTGAAGTTTCTGCTTCACTAACAGATGTGACTCCTACTGGAGGGGTTACTGCTCTAGCGGTAAGTAATAAAACAATGTTTGCAGCATTTGCAAAAAGTGGTGAGGATATTACCATTGGAAATGGATTGATATATTCTACTGATGCTACTGGGCAATCCATCGATTGGACATATTTTCAACAACCAATAGATACAAAAGCTGATTCTTTAGCTCCCTTTGCAAAACGTTTTTTTAAAGGATTACCCATCACAGTAAAAGAAGCAAATGTTACTTATGATGCTGCAATTTCTGGGAATTATATATGGATTACTAGTTGGGCTGGTGGCTTAAGGAGATATAATGTAACTCAAAAAGTTTGGGAGAGGGTGCCCTTGCCGCAAGATGGTGATCAGATATTATATACTTGTGAATCTGCCAGCTATGAGAATACTACTAGTGGATATATCTTAAAGAATTTTTATTTAAATCCTCGTGACCCTGGAGATGGAGGAAATCATAACCATAAAGCTTTTTCAGTCATCGCGTATTCTGATACAATTTGGGTGGGAACGGCTAACGGAATTAATCGTGGATTAATTGGCGCGAACGGGTGTGTTAACTGGACCCATTATACACCAATTCAAAATGGATTATCTGGTGGATTTGTCGTAGATCTGGCGATTCAGAGATACAAAGGATATAATGTTATTTGGGCGGCCACAGTTTCTGCGGGTAGCGGAGAAAAAAATGGTATCAGCTTTTCTATTGATAATGGCGATACATGGCATACCACATTAATCGGAGAGAGGGCTTACAATATTACTGCAGTTGATTCAGTTGTATTTGTTGCTAGCAAATCAGGATTATGGAAAACTATTACTGATGACCCCATGGATGTAGCTAAACCTTGGGCAAAATATAATTCAGCAAAGCAAGCAATTAAATTAGGATCTACGGGTGTATACAAAATGGATGAAATTCTCAGCCAAGAAGTGGTCGGTGTATCCTATGATACGAGGCCTTATTATTCATCATCTGCTACAATTTGGATTGGGTCATGGGATGGAATGGCACGAGGAATGGATTTGAACGGGACCAATTGGCAGATATATAGGACCAGATTTGATGCGGATAAAGTTTATGCCTATCCAAATCCATTTTCGCCGTATGAGCATAATCAAATTGGAGGATCTGGATATATTCATATCCACGCGGATGTGAAAACATCATTTGTAGTTAAAATGGACATTTTCAATTTTGGTATGGAACCGATTTTGCAAAAGCAATTTGATAGGCGTCAATCAACTACAGGGTCATTAAAATGGGATGGTAAAGATAGAAATGGTAGGTTGGTTGATAATGGAACCTACTTTATCAGATTAGAATATGACCAAAAAATTAAATGGATCAAACTAGTTGTGATCAAGTAATGAGATTGTTCAAAATTTATTTAATTTTACTATCGTTCGCATTTGCGCAAGATTATGCTTCTTTTGCAGGAAGTTTTTTAAGAATGGGTTCTTCGGCACGTTCAATGGGGATGGGGAGCGCGTTTACAGCAGAGATTGATGATGGATTCGCTGCATATCATAACCCTGCCTCTATGGTATTTCTTGAAAAACGTCAGGTTGGTTTTAATCATCATTTTCTTCCACTAGACCGACGACTTACAACAACGAATATTTCTATGCCATTACCTCCAACGGCAAGCCTTGGTCTTTCTTGGATTAGTGCTGGGGTGGATAAAATTGATGGACGGAATAGTGCAGGTGAGCATACTCAATATCTATCAACTTCTGAGGATGCATTGATGATATCTTTTGCTCAGCAAATAATGCCTTGGTTTTCGGCTGGATTAAATGTCAAAATTCTCAAACATCAGTTGCCAATGAATACCATGGATGTTGCTGGAAAAGGTATAGGCATGGATTTTGGAGTTTTCATTCGAACAAAATCAGGGGCAAACCTGGCTTTTATGGTTCAGGATTTAAACTCTAGATATCACTGGAAAACAGATAAGGTTTTTGAACGAGGAAAAGAGTATGTGGAACAATTTCCAACACTATATCGTGCTGGAACCACTTTCAATTACAACAAATTTTATGTTACAGCAGATGGAGGTATAATTATGAATGGCAATGAAAGTCTTGGTTACACACTTCGCGTTGGAACTGAATATTCATATTTAGATAATTATTATTTTCGTGCAGGATTAGGTAATCGACGTATGTCTGTTGGGTTTGGAATAGACTGGTCTTTTCTTAAAGAGAATGATGCACGATTAGATTACGCATTTGTTTTTGAAAATCCAGCTGGCGCAGCTCACGTATTTACCTATGCATTCTCATTTTAATAAAATTGTTTCATTATTTTTTATTGTTTCCCAATTAATAGGCTCGGGCACTCAGTTCCTTTCAGTGCCACCATCTGCTTATGATTTGATGTATTTTCATACTGTTTGGAGAAATCCAGCAGCACTAAATCAAATTAATCGGGCTCCTCAATTAGGTTTGGCATATGGAAATTGGTTAGCAGGAATAGAATCATTTAGTTTCCAATGGCAGGGGCAAATTCGCTCTGGAAGTGCTGGAATAGATATACGGTATCTAGGCATGGATGATATTGAACTAAGACCTAATAAGCCAACATCCAAACCACTAGGGCACTATGTGGCCTATGGTCTATCTACAAAAGGGTCATATAGTATTAAACGGGATAACCTGCAATATGGACTTAGTATTCAAATGATTAATTTTCAGATTTATCAAGAAAGTTCATCAGGGATGGCATTCGACTTTGGATTAGGTTGGGATATAACTGAACAAATGAAGCTTTCTTTCTCAGCATTGAATATAGGATCGATGAAACCAATGATTGATAAATCTCCAGAGTTACCTCAAAGGGTGATTGGATCATTAGATTACCATCCCGGTAAATATTCATTGTTCTTTGCATTAGAATCTAACCAGCTTGTTAATGATCCAATTGTATATAGTGGATTTAATGGCCATTATAAAAACTTAATCTTTGGTAGCACAGTCATGTCAAACAAGGATGTGAAGTCTCTTTCTGGTGGGATTGGAGTTTCATTTGGTATTTATAGTTTGACATATGGTTTTCAGTGGGGCAACCAACATTTAGGAATGCCTCAAATTATTGATATTTCAATACGCCTACCATGAAAGACCCAATAATAAAATATAAGAGAATTATTGCGGTCTTATCTGGACTTGTTGTTTGCCTTGTTATATCTAACTTTATCGTTTATAACAAATTGAATATACAAAGTGAAGATTCTTTGCAAGTGGTTGAATTAGATAATGAATCAGCGGAAATAGATGATAGTCTTGTGACAAGTGATCCTGTTAAAACAACATCTGGTACTATTGTATTAGTAATAGATGATTTTGGATATCGAAATGATTCCGTATCTGATGGTTTTCTAAAACTAAATGTTCCGATTACCTGTGCAATTATACCAGGACATAGCCAAAGTCGAAAATTTGCAGAAAAAGCATTAGCTAAAGGAAAAGAAATAATCATTCATATGCCGATGGAATCTAGTTTAAATATTAAGGGAGAAGATGATTATAAGATAAAAACAGGTATGACGAGCGAAGAAATTGAGTGGCGTATTAATGAAGTCTTAAAAGATATGCCCGAGGCAATTGGAATGAATAATCACCAAGGGTCTAAGGCTACCACGGATGGCAAAGTAATGAGTGTGGTTGCCTCAGTATTAAAGAAAAATAATAAATATTTTATAGATAGTAGGACTTCCGCTAAGACAGTTGCTGAAAAAGTTATGCGTCAAATCGGAGTGCCTACTACTCGGCGACATATTTTTTTAGATAACGATGATTCAATAGAAAAAATTTCAGAAAGACTAGATGAATTGGTAAAATTATCCCGAAAGCAAGGAGTTGCTGTTGCAATTGGTCATGCTAGACCGAATACTCTCAAAGTTTTAAAAGACGCAATACCACAGTTAATATCAGATGGTTATGAATTTGAATTTGGCTCCAAAGTGGTAGACTGATCTATGAGAATGGGAACTATCAAGCAAGTTCCGATATTAATATTGTTTTCCTTCTTATATGGTCAGGACACATTGACCATAATGAATTATAATGTATTACGATTTAATGGTAATACTACTGTCCGAGCAAAACATATTAAATCCGTAGTTGATTTTGTAAAACCAGATATCGTTATACTTGAAGAGATCGAGCACCAAAGTGGTATTGACCTATTATTGACTGATGTATTTAATGTTGATAGCACGAACTTTATGGGGGGTCCATTACCTAGTACTCAATGGATGAAAAATGGAATTATTTACAATCAGTCTAAATTAGATCTTACTTCCCATAAATTTGTTTCTACTGTATTAAGAGATATTTCAGGATATACTTTGTCAATAAAAAATGCTCATAGCAATGTTTCCCCATTTACTATTTTTGGTGCACATTTAAAAGCAAGCGATACTCAAGATGACTCTGATCAACGCTGGTTAGAAGCTAAGGAGTTATATAAATATATCAGTCAAATGGATAGTAACTACCATTACATCATGGCTGGAGATTTTAATGTATATGGATCTGATGAACCTGCATATAAATTATTGGTAGATAGTATGTCAGTTGATTTAGAAGACCCAATTGGTCATTGGGTTAGGAATGAAAGTGCTCATGTGGAAAAGTTTACTCAATCCACACGAACGACACAGTTAAACGATGGCGGTGCTTCAGGAGGTTTAGATGATCGATTTGATTTTATACTTTTTTCTGATCACTTTACTTCGAAAGATCCCGATATGAAATATTTAGAAGGTTCTTACAAAGTTATTGGTAATGATGGAAATCATTTTAACCAATCAATTGTAGATGGAGGAAATAGTGCTGTTCCAGATAGTATTGCTGATGCTATTTATCTAGCTTCGGATCATTATCCCATTGTTACTAAAGTTGTTTTTACAAGTAAAAGCTCAACTAGTCCCGTCGCACATGCTGGAGGTGATATGATGGCAGCTATAGGTGATACGATCACATTAGATGGGTCAAAGAGCTATGACCCTAATGGTTCAATAATTAGTTATAATTGGAATCAATCTTCTGGACCTGCTGTAATTATTCAAGATAGTACTGCAACAAAAGCCAGCTTTATCGTACCTAAAGTCAATCGAACATCAAATTTTATATTTCAATTAAAAGTCATTGATAATGATGGTGAAACATCAACTGATCATGTAAAAATAACAGTTGAAATCAAAGGTGGTTATACACCATATGATATTCAATTCACTAAAGAGATAGGCGTAGGAGAAGATTGTTATCCCTCAGAGTTTGAAGGTCAAAATGTTGAAGTAACAGGTGTTGTTACTGCTATACGGCCTGATCAGGATTACCCGAATTTCTTTTTTCAAGATCCAAACAAAAAAGAATGGGCAGGAATGTTTATTTATATTAATAAAGGATATTCGCCTCCAAGTGTAGGTGATTTAGTAATTTTAAAAGGAGATATAGCTGAATACTATGGGATGACGGAAATGAAAAATATTTCATCCACTACGATTTTATCTTCAGGTAATGAAATTGAACCTGTAAAATTGAACGCAGCACTAATTTCTGGCTCGTGTTCAGAATGGGCAGAAAAGTACGAAGGGATGCTTGTGAGATTAGTTAATGTATTAGTATCACAAACTGCCAATGAAAATGGACATTGGATTGTATCAGATATAACTGGATCCGTGATCATTGATAGCTATTTATATGTTGGTGATTTTCCTAAGCCGGAATTGAGAACGCATTACACAAGTATTACTGGTATCGTTCATTATACTTATGGTGAGTATAAACTCATGCCGAGAAATAGTAATGATTTTAATGCTCCATTTGCAGCTGTAAAAGAGATTCCAGAGAATTTTGAAATGATGATCAATTATCCTAACCCATTTAATCCAACCACTATTATCGAATTCAGTATTAAGGAAAGCAATTTCGTACAATTGGATGTAATTGATATTCATGGTCGTAAAGTAGCTAAACTAATTAATGGAACACCCTTATCAAATAAATTAATATGGAATGGAAAAAATGATTTAGGGCAGATGGTTCCTGCTGGTATATATTTTGCTCGTCTTAAAACTAGCTCAACAGTTATGACCCAAAAAATGATTTTATTAAAATAAGATATGCCGGAAATAAAAGTTAGAGTTGTGGATTGCTATGTTTACCACCAAATGGATGGGGAAATTCAATTTTTAATACTTAAAAGAAATAAGGATAAACTTTATGAACATCTATGGCAAGGTGTAGCTGGAAAAATCGAAAAGGGCGAAAAAGCTTGGCAAACTGCAATACGAGAATTAAAAGAAGAAACGGCTCTTAATCCAAAAAAAATGTTTATTGCAGACCATGTGAGTCATTTTTATGAAACGCATGGAGATAGAATAAACTTAGTGCCTGTATTTGGAATTGAAGTTGATTCAAAAGATGTCATTTTATCTGATGAACATATTGAATATAAATGGGTAGATTTTAAAGAAGCATTTGATACGTTAGTTTGGAATGGACAGAAAAAAGGGATTCAAACTGTTTATGATATGGTGTCAAATCACGATGAACGTATTCGCTGGACAAGCGTGGAATTGAAAAAGGAGAATTAATGTTAGATATAGGAACGAAAGCGCCTGATTTTACATTACCAGATCAGAATGGAGATGATGTTTCCTTAAGTGATTTTTCAGGTAAAAAAATTGTGTTATGGTTCTTCCCCAAAGCCAGTACTCCAGGATGAACAATTGAAGGGCAAGGGTTCCGGGATGAACTCCAGAATTTCAAATCGAAAAATGTAGTTGTCATAGGGATGAGTGCAGATTCTAGTAAACGGCAGAAAAACTTTTGTGATAAGCAAAACTTTGAATACCCAATGCTAAGTGATGAAGGAAAAAATGTACTTAAATCATATGGTGTTTGGGGAACAAAAAAAATGTACGGGCGAGAATATGAAGGTATTTATCGCTATACCTATGTTATTGATGATAAGGGGATGATAGAAAAAGCTTACGAGAAAGTGAACGTGAAAACTCACGCTCAAGATATACTAGCTGAATTATAAATAGATTAATTATTATTAGGTAGATTTGTATCAAGAAATAAAGCTTGATTCATACCAGCAAAGAATCTCTGAAAAAATTCTACTTCATGTACCCCCCCAGTTGATAAAATCTTTGCATCTTGCTCAACTTCACCACTTGCACTAACTCTTACACTCGTTTCATCATTTCCGAGTTCATTTAAATTTATCGTTACTTTATATCGATAGATACGTGGCCCATCGGGTCCGTCATCTTTGCCACCTCGCCCTCCAATATTGATTGGCGATGATCGTCCCCCTCTGCCTTTGCGTTTATCATCATCATCATCATCGCCAAAAATTAAAGCAGCAAGAAATGCAACTATTGCAATAACTCCAATTGCAAGGAGCGCTTTTTCACTATTGGACATTTCTGTCTCGGGTTTTTCATTGGTTAAAGATGCTTTGCGATGTTCTGTTGTTCGACTTGCTGTAATTAATCCAACATCTGAATTCAAGAGATCTATAGTATAATCCATATCTTGAAGTGAATTTATGGAAGCTTTTAGAACTGTCATTAAATCGCCTTGGAAAGATCGTGTCTCCATGGCTCTGGCAATAGATGTTGGTGGTTTTTCTGCTCTAGGTGGATTTGAGCAACCAGATACACCAACTATTAGGTAGCTAATTAATAAAAAATATAAGAGTCGCCCTGATATACTTTTAGGACGTCTCAAGCTTATCAGCATTTAGAACTCCAGACTTTGATATGCGTAGTCGATGACGTTTTTGTTATCATCAAAAGTTATAATAGCTGTTAGTGATTTAGAAGATTGGCTAGAACTTGATTTACTTGTTGTGCCTCCCCATAACCAGCCAAATAATCCGCCAAACCCAAATCCTGCTCTATTTTTATTTACACTTTCCCGTGTTATTCGATCATAAGTCCATGTCTCACGGCCTTGCTTATCTTTAGAAATGATATTTGGTGCACCTAGGGTTTTCATGATTTCAGTTTGGTTGGCTCCTTTTTCGACAACTGACTGTACGGATCCAAGGGTCATTCGATTTGATTCTTTTTGAGGGGGATTACTACAACCAGCAATAAAAAATATAGTGTATATGGGTAATAAATATTTTTTCATAAAATTCTCCTTATCTACTATTTAAACTAATTACTGATAGTTATTGTTCCAAATTAATCAGATATTTATCCCTAGACCAATTGAAACATTTAATAAAAATTAGATTAAATTATATCTTATGAATTTCATTACTACAGTTCTTCTTACCATTGCGTTTAGCTGGTCAATCAATGATTATATCATAATTGATACTATTCAGTTCAAAGTGGTCAAAAAAGGTAATTCAGATAGAAAATATATTTGGCTACATGGAGATGAACAGACTGCGAAGATGGCGCTGGAATATCATATTAATAGATATGGTGGAACTGCCTTTTTCATCGTGAATAATTTAAGAGATGTTGAATTTTATGGAGGTTTGATTGATCCCAATAGAATATTTTCATCATATGGATCTAAAAGAAATATCCACAAGTATAATCCGCATTGGTCAGCAATTAAAAAAAAACAATTGCTTGATGGACTTAATAAAGACAGGTCAAGTTTTTTAAAAGCTATTTTCCCAAGTAATGGAGAATTGTTGATCGCGTTACATAATAATTATAAGGGATATAATGTTTACAAAGAAGTTGGAATTAGCGATTCAATTTCAATTAAGAAAGATCAAAATCCTCGAGATTTTTATTTGTGTACTAATCGTGAAGATTTTGAATTACTAGCCAAGTCGCCTTTTAATGTAGTCTTACAAGAAAATTCGCCTAAAAAAGATAATGGATCGCTTTCATGGGCTGCAATAAATAACAAGGTCCGTTATATTAATATTGAAACCCGTTTAGGATGGCTAAGTATGCAAAAACGCATGCTTGCTTATATAGAAAAAAATCTTCCATGAATATTGATTTGATTCAATTTGTTCTTGGGCTATTATTATTGTCTGTTGTGATTTATTTTTTGTGGATATACAACAAAAATAAATCAAAGCTTAACAATATAAAAAAAGAACTAGATCCTCAGGTTGCACAAGAAATGGCACAAAAAATATTAAAAGATGCTAAAATGCACCGAGCTGCAACAAGGAAAGATAATGAAAAATAAAGTTTTTATTACATTTCTGTTTATAGCTGTGTTTTCTTTTCTTATAGCATCATGCGGAAAACCAAAAAATAAACAACCAAATATTGTAATTATATTTACTGATGATCAAGGTTATGCGGATTTAGGAAGTTATGGTGCGGTAGGGTTTGAAACGCCTAATATAGATCGCCTTGCAAATGAAGGTATAAGATTTACCGACTTCCAAGTTTCACAGGCAGTGTGTAGTGCATCTAGAGCCGCACTTTTAACAGGATCTTATTCGCAACGTATTGGCGTTCGTGGTGCATACAATCATACTGCACGTGTTGGTCTTAATCCAGATGAGATTACCATTGCTGAAATGCTTAAGTCAATAGGTTATGCTACAGGTATATTTGGCAAATGGCATTTGGGCCACCATAAAAAGTTTTTACCGCTGCAGCAAGGCTTTGATGAATATATGGGCATTCCTTATTCTAATGATATGTGGCCTGTAGATTATGATGGTAATTCTGTTGCAGGCACTGATCACCGGAAAAACTTTTATCCTCAGTTACCTCTTTTAGAGGGCAATGATAAGATTGAAGAAATTCGTGAATTAGCAGATCAAGATAGATTGACTAAACGTTACACCAAAAGAGCCATTGATTTTATAACCAAAAATAAGGACAACCCTTTTTTCCTTTACCTTCCACATTCCATGCCTCATGTTCCGCTTGGGGTATCAGATCAATTTAGGGGCAAAAGTAAGCAAGGTATGTATGGCGATGTAATAATGGAGATTGATTGGTCAGTGGGCGAAATATTAAATACACTTTCCAAGTATGATTTAGACAAAAACACATTAATTATATTTACAAGTGATAATGGCCCCTGGCTTAATTATGGATTGCATGCAGGTTCAGCATTACCTTTAAGAGAGGGAAAGGGAACGATGTGGGAAGGAGGCTCAAGAGTGCCTTGTATTATGTGGTGGCCAGGGAAAATACCAGCAGGAATTGTCACTGATCAATTAGCCGCAACTATTGATATTTTGCCAACTATTTCTGAGTTAACTGGAGCTCCTTTACCAAAAAACCCAATTGATGGGATTAGTGTGAATAAAATCCTCGAAGGCAATATTAATTCTCCTGTCCGTGAGGATTATTACTACTATTATGGAGGAGAACTAATTGCAGTTCGAAAGGGAAAAATGAAGTTAGTGTTCCCTCATACTTATCGATCTTATGAAGGGGTTATGCCTGGAAGTAATGGTTATCCTGCAGTATATCAAGGTGTTCTAGGTAAGTATGCAACAGGAAAAAGTTCTTTAGAATTATATGATCTTAATAATGATATAAGTGAATCCAAGGATATTTCATCAAAACACCAAAATATTGTTGCAAATCTTGAAATAATAGGTCATGAAGCGAGACAAAAGTTTGGAGATAAAATTAGAGAAATTGAAGGAACTGATATACGTCCAATAGGAAGACTTGATCCAGAAAGACCATTATCAGAATTAAATATTTCCCATTTAGGTATTGATAAAGAAATAAAACTTACAAGCCAGTACAGTTCTCAATATAATGCAGGATTAAGCGATGGAAGACGTGGGACTTTAAATCATAGAGATAATCATTGGCAAGGATACCATGGTGTCGATTTTGAGGCGACAATTGATCTAGGAGTCCTAACGCCTATTAATGAAATCAGTTGTAGTTTCTTACAGAAACATTCTGCTTGGATTTTTCTCCCAACAGAAGTTCATTTTCAAGTATCTAAAGATGGGAATGATTTTTATTCTTTAAAAAAGTTTAAAGAAAAAACCATAGTAGATCCGGCCTACAAGGTAAAAGATTTTGTTAGTACTTTTTCTCAACGTGAAGCTCGATTTGTTAAGGTGAACGCAAAAAATGTAGGCATTTGTCCGGAATGGCATCCTGGAGCTGGAAATAGAGGATGGCTATTTGTTGATGAGATTGTCATTAATTAATAATGGGTAGAATATGAGATCAATTATTTATTTTTCTTTAATATTATGTTGTACTGTTTTTATATCATGCGAATCAAAAGTAGCAAAACGTCCTAATATAATTTTTATTATGAGTGACGATCACTCTGAGGCAGCAATTAGTGCTTATGGTAGTAAGCTCATTTCAACACCAAATATTGATAGAATTGCAAATGAAGGTGTCCAATTCAATAATAGTTTCGTAACTAATTCCATTTGTGCTCCAAGTCGAGCAGTATTATTAACGGGAAAGTACAGTCATTTAAATGGAGTTTTAGATAATAATCAGGTTTTTGATGGCGACCAAGAAACTTTCCCGAAATTGTTGCAAGAAGCAGGATATGAAACATCAATGATTGGCAAATGGCATCTAAAAAGTGAGCCCACTGGATTTGATAATTGGAAAGTTCTAAAAGGCCAGGGAGAATATTATAATCCATTAATAGTAGATGAATCTGGTGAAAAAAACATTCTGGGTTATGTCACAGATGTAATAACTGATCTAGCTATTAAAACACTAGATAATCGAGACCAAGATAAACCTTTTGCTATGTTGATGCATCATAAGGCACCGCATAGAAACTGGATGCCTAATTTAAAAAACCTTGGTGCATTTAAGGGGAAAACATTTCCAATCCCAGAGACTTTTTATGATGATTATTCTTCGCGTTCATCTGCTGCAACTGATTCTGATATGCGTATTGACAATATGTTTTTGACATGGGATATGAAATTACGCCCAGAAGATATCGATAAAGAAACTGGAACTGGAGGAAGCGGGAAAGCCTCTGGAATAATTAGGGATTCATACCGAGAGTGGATGAATATTGATCAGAGATATATATGGGAAGCTTATTATGATTCTATTAGTGCAGATTATCGTGAATCTAATCTTAAAGGAAATGAATTGCTTGAGTGGAAATTTCAACGTTACATGGAGGACTATTTAGGTACGATTCTTTCAGTGGATGAAAGTGTTGGTAAAATATTAGACTATTTAGATAATAATGGACTGGCTGATAATACGATTATTGTCTATACCTCTGATCAAGGTTTTTATTTAGGAGAGCATGGTTGGTTCGATAAACGATTTATGTATGAAGAGTCTTTAAGTATGCCCTTATTAATGCGATATCCAAAAGAAATAAAAGGACAACAAGAATTAGATGAAATAGTTCTTAATCTTGATTTTGCTCCTACATTTCTTGATTATGCAGGTATCAAAGTACCTAAATCTATGCAAGGGTATTCAATGAGGAATTTGGTAAGTGGTAAGCAACAAAGTAAATGGCGTGAATCAATGTATTATCATTATTTCGAATTTCCTCATGGGTGGCATTTTGTAAAAAAACATTACGGTATTCGAACAGATCGCTATAAGCTCATTCACTTTTATGATGATATCGATGCATGGGAATTTTATGATTTGAAAAATGATCCAAATGAAATAAATAATATTTATAATGATCCAAATTATAAATCAGAAATCCATACCGCAAAACGTGAACTTTATAAATTACAGGTTGAATTCAAAGATACAGTGATTGAAAAGACCGATTAATATTTTATTATTTTTAAAGAGTCTTTTAGGAAGGCTTTTTCATTCAAATTTTCATCTAGATAACCCATCATAACTGAGTGGCCTGAAATTTTTTTTGGATTAGTATTACTATCAAATGCGGTCAAGTGTATCGGAGATTTATTTATTGATAAGAATGCTGTATTCTCATTACATACATATAAACTAGGTGGTGATGTATCCTCTAATTGGTCCCATTCAAAACAAATTTGGTAATCTTCATTATTGATCCCAATACTCATATCTGGGTTTATTGAAGTTAATGGTGCACCTGTATATAGTGGGAGCATGGCTTGGAGAATTACCCATGCAGTAGAATTAGGTTCAAGGTTAATATGATATGTTTGATTCTCAAAAAGATCTATAGCATGTTGAATGCCATTAGCATTTACCAACAAATTGTAGTGACTAAGTCTAATCCCTATGCCCTTATCCCAGAAAATCATAGCTTCATGGTTTAGTAAAGGTTTGAATGTTGGATCATAATTATCAGGAAATGATTTTATTTTTTCAAAATAATCTGTTTCCAAATTAATTATTTTAGTTGGAGACACCTTTTTTTCAGCTCTAACTAGATCCCCATCTCCTGTGATTACCATAGATGCTCCTAATGTCCAAATCCCAAATGCTAAAATTTCAGTTTGTGGGAATGGAAGTTTATCGATAAGAATACGCTCTTTGGGCTTAACTCCTTTATGTATAAGCCAATTAGCAGTTTGTTGTGCTAATCTATATACTTTATCAGAAGTTAGACCTAGATCAGCATAGACCATTTTCTGCCCATATTTTATATTTTGTCCATCCACTAATGATCTAAGATTAGGATAAGGAACCATATGCTCAATTGGCTCTACGTTACCGATGCATTGGGCTTGATAAATTCGCTTCTCTAGATCAGAAGACATATAATAATGGACTTAAACTATTTGGGCTTAACTTGACGAACTATATCAAAGGTATCGATAATGCGAGTGTAGGCATTACCAGCTAAGCGACCAATAGGATTTAATACTTCTAGGTCAATATGACCATCTTTATAAACCATATCATCAATGTGGAACATTACAATAGTCCCAATAACAATAAACCCTGCACCAGCTTCAGCTCTCCCAATTTCAACAACGGTATTCAAACTGCATTCAAAACTGACCTTTGATTCTTTCACTCGCGGGGGTTTGACTTTCACGCAATCAATAGGTGTTAATCCAGATATTTCAAATTCATCAACTTCTTTATCATAATCAGTTGCACAGGCCACCATAGGTTCTGAAATTTCTTCTGAAACTAAATTAACGACAAATTCTTTAGTGTCTTGAATATTATTTAATGTGTCCTTTGTTAACCCATCATAGCCACGTCGAGCCGGTGCAAACATTATTGTTGGTGGGTTTGAGCAAACTCCGTTAAAGTAAGAAAAAGGCGCTAGGTTTAAGATGCCATCATTTGATTTTGTAGAAACAAATGCAATGGGTCGAGGCACAATTGACCCGATCATTATTTTGTGATTTTCTTTTAGTGACTGCTCAGCTGGATCAATAATCATTGATTATCTAACCATGAAAGTGGATAGCTCTCATCATCAATATCAGAACAATTGACAGTCATTTTTAACGGATTGAATGTGTCAACCATAACTGCGATTTCATTTGCTTCTTTTGCTCCGATTGATTCTTCAATTTTCCCAGGTTGGGGTCCATGAGGTAGACCTGATGGATGAAAAGTAATTGATCCTTCTTCGACTCCTTTTCGACTCATAAAATTACCAGACACATAATATAAAATCTCATCTGAATCCACATTGCTATGTGCATAAGGAGCGGGGATAGATTGGTCATGATAGTCAAATAGTCTTGGAACAAAATTGCAAATCACTGCGCCTTGAGTCTCAAATACCTGATGGACAGGTGGAGGTTGGTGTATTTTGCCAGTAATTGGCATAAAATCATTCACATTAAATACCCATGGGAAATAGTAACCGTCCCAACCAACAATATCAAATGGATGATTTTGATATTCATAAGATTGAAGTCCGTTTTCTAATCGGACTTGTACATCAATTGGCCCCTTGGAAATAGCTGGCTTCAGATCAGGTGTTTTAAAATCTCTTTCAGAAAAAGGCGAGTGCTCTAACAACTGACCCAATTCATTTCTATATCTTGTTGGAGTTTGTATAGCACCTCTAGTTTCAATGATAAGCATTTCCATAGATTCTTTTATATCCAATTGCCAAATAACTCCTCGAGGGATCACTGCGTAATCTCCAAAGCTTAAATGAAGAGACCCAAAATTAGTTTTAAGAATACCTTGCCCCTCATGAATAAAAATACATTCATCGTAGTGTCCATTCCGGTAAAGCGTCTCCATAGCTATTGAAGCAGAAGCTTTAGAAATAATAATATCTGAATTATAAAAAAGGGGTATTCGTGATGAAATAGCATCTCCATTAGATTCGAGTCTAGGAGTTTGAATATGATGATGTCGATGTTCATGATCCCATGGCTCAAGCTTTATAGTTGAGAGTTTCCCTACTTTCTTTATTGCAGTTGGAGAAGAAAGATGATATACATTTGAATAAATATGACTAAATCCATGTCTGCTGATAAGTTCTTCCCAATAAAGGTTTCCATTAGAATCACGGAATTGAATGTGCCGTTTATTTGGAATTTGACCGCGTTTTAGGTAAAAAGGCATAATAGATTATACGATTGTGTTCTCTAATTTTCCCAAACGTTCTACTTCTAGTGTAACTGTATCCCCTTTTTGAATCCACCCGCCAGTATTCTCTGGACGAAGTTCTAAAATACAACCAGTACCCACTGTCCCTGATCCTATATATTCGCCAGGCATTAACTTAGTATTCATACTAGCACGTTCAATCATATTACCAAATGAGTGATAAAGATCATTTGTATTTCCATCAGAAATTAGTTTTCCATTTACATGGCAGGTCATCCTTAAATCTAACTTTCCATTATTATCCCAAGCATCTTCTAGTTCATCAGGGGTAACCATATATGGGCCAAAACTTGAAGCAAAATCTTTTCCTTTTGCAGGACCTAAGCTTAATGGCATTTCTTCGCGTTGTAAATTTCGAGATGACCAATCGTTAAGTATTGTATATCCAGCAATTACTTCTGTAGCATCTTCAGCTTTGATATTTGAACCTCCATTGCCAATAATAATAGCGAACTCAAGTTCAAAGTCTAATTCAGTTGTATTTGAAGGGTAAGGGATTTCTTGACCATGCCCGTAGCAACAATTTGGATTAGAAAAATAGAAAATAGCAATTTTAAACCAATCAGGATGCATTTCTAATCCTCTTAGTTTTCTCGCTGCACGAACGTGCTGCTCGAAAGCATAAAAATCTCGAAAAGAAGGAGGGTTGATAAT